>CAIOCH010000540.1 GCA_903856525.1 uncultured bacterium
ACCGAGCTCGCGCGCCGCAAGGACGATCCGACGGCGAAGCTCGTCGGCATGCTCGAAGGCGGCGAGGGCAAGGATTTGGATCTCGATGCCCGGATCGGCGCATGCCAGGCGCTCGCGCAGCTGGGCAAGCGCGGGGCCGCGGCTGTCCCCGCGCTCCGCAAGACGCTCCGCGCCGACGACCTCTGGCTGCGCATCAAGGCCGCCGACGCGTTGGCCGCCATCGGCGACGCCGCGATGCCTGCGCTTCCGGAACTCCTTGCGATGCTGGCCGAGGCCAAGGTCGACGGCGACCCCCGCGGCATGCAGCAGCGCTACCTCTGCTTCGCGCTCTTCGAGCGCCGCGAAGGGCTCATCGGACGCTCCCTCAAGGGCGTCGATCGCGAGGCGCTGTACGCGGCGGTTCGCGCGGGACTCGTGAACCAGGACGGCCGCGCACGCGGCACCATCGGCTCCGTCTACCGCAATCTCTCTCGCGCCGAGATCGCGCCGCTCTTGCCCGCGATCCACGCCGCCGTCGTCGAACCCGCGCCGAGCGGCATCATGTTTGCCGACGGCATCCGCACGAGCGGTCTCGAAATCCTGGCGCAGCATCGAATCGCCGAAGGTCTGCCGCTGTGCATTGACCTCATCGAGCCCGAGCGCTGGGGTCTCGATGGCCGCATCGACCGCTGCCTCGCCGCGCTCCGTACCTACGGCGGGGCCGCGAAGTCGGAGCTTCCGCGCCTGCGCGCGCTCGAAGGCGAGCTCGCCAAGCGTGGGTGGAAGGACAAGAAGCTCGCCGACCTCAAACTTGGCGAACTGGTCGCCTTCATCGAGTCGGAGCCAGCAGGGCAGCCGCTTGTTCCGCTGGCCGACGCGCGTGAGCAATGAGCACGCGGCGTGCCTTGCACGCGAGGTTCCCTCGCAAACGCGGTTTCACTCGGCTGCGCACGTTCACGCCTGCAATCAGCGCCGCGGGTCCCCGCGATCGTGGACGGCATCCTCTTCGACGCCTCGGGCACCGATCAAGGCCTCCGCGAACGCCTGTCCGATCGGAGCGAGGATCTTGGCTGCCCCGAGGTAGTGGTAGCCCCCGTTCGACGCGCCCGCGAGGCGCTTTCGCTCCTCCGGCGTGAAGTCCGCCTCGGGATTCTTCGACCGCTCGCTCCGCTCCACCAGCCGCTCGAGCTCGTCATCCCAGAACGGCGCTGTCTCGACGGCGATCACGTTTCCCTTGAACTCCTCGAGCTTCGCCACGTTCCGCTGCGCCTCGCGGAAGTTCCGCATCGGTGCAACGGTGTCGCCCCTCATCCCATCGATCCCCATGACGCCGATCACGAAGGGCAGCTTCGGCACAGCGAGCTCCGCCCGCACGTCGCGGATGAAGTGACCGAGCAGATCCGCGTACATGTCGTATCCGCCCGGCTTGTCCTGATCGGGATACACGCCGCCATCGACGTAGTCGTTGAAGCCTTGGAACCAGACGAACCCGGCCAGCTCGTAACCGCGTGCCGCGTCGAAACCTGGCACCACCCGCGGGATGTCGGCCAGCACCTTGCGCACATGGGCGATCATCTCCCGGTAGTAGACGCCGGTCGCAGCCACCTTCTCCGCAGCGAGCTTCTCCGTGTCCTCGCCGCGCGTCGCGCGCTCCGCGAGCTCGCCCGCACGCCACGCGAACGGTCCCGCGCTCGGCGGACGGAAGTCGGTGTGCAGGCTTCGCCCGCCCCAGGAGGTCTTGATGAGGAGGATGTCCTCGCCGAGCCGCTTCTCCATCGTGATGCCGAAGGTGAACTCGGGACCGATCTTGCCCTCGGGTGCCCCGAATCCAGCCGTCAGCCGACCCTTCGCCTCGGTGAGGTCGGAGTAGGCGTCGCCGAGGCAGCCCACCGACGAAATCCACGTGCGCCCGCAGACGCGCGGCGTGCCATCGGGACCGCGCATCTCCTTCAGCAGCGGCGCGGTCTTCGGGTCGTCGGCCATCGCATCGAAGGTCGAGATGGCGGCGTGCCCCTGCATGTTCGACTGCCCGGCGAGGATGAACACCTTGATCGGCCGTGACGCGTTGCCAGGAGCGGCGGGTGGAACCGTCGCCGGCTTCGCACTCTTGCCAGTCATCACGAGTCCGCGCTTCGGGATCAGCAGCATGAACGCCGTCACCGACGATGCGGTCATGCGCGAATCGTCGCCGTAGCCGGCGTTGTCCCGGTTCGGCTGGTAGTAGTAGGTTCCGTCCGCGCACTGCGCGAGCGCGAACCACCATCGGTTCGCGTCCATCAACGCGCGGAAGCTCGCGGGGTCGATGCTCGCGCCGAGCGCCGTGTAGCCCATGCCCATCGCAGGCGACCCGTGCGTGTCGGGAAAGCTCTGCGGATGCCTGCCGATGACCGTCGCGTGCAGTTGCGCCCGGTCGCGATACGTCGCGTCGGGATACGGGCTCAGGAAATGCGCGATCGCGGCCGCACCGGTGCGTCCCATGTCGGCCCAGCCGTCGTCGCGTCCGCCGACACCGTCGCCGTACCACACGTATCCGTTCTTCCCGCTGCCGCGCCGCAGGAAGTCGTACGCGGCGTCGTGGTTTGCGCGGTCGATCTCGATCCCGCACCGCGACATCATGGCGTAGGCAAGCGC
>CAIOCH010000541.1 GCA_903856525.1 uncultured bacterium
CCGTCAGTCGCCGCGGAGCGGAGACTGCGGAACGTTGGACGTGAACCTTCGATGGTTCGACGGCTGGAGTCGATCGCCCCCACCAAGGTGGATGTCGCTTACACCTCGTCGCTCATCCCTCGTCGCTCATCCCTCGTCGCGCAGCTTGCGGCCGTGCTCGGCGATCGAGTCGTAGATCGACGCCAGCAGGCCCACGAGCGGGAACTTGCCCTGCAGCGGCGTTGGCCCCAGGCGACGGAGCAGCGCGTGCGGCGCGAACGGCTCGGTCTCGCTCGGCATCTCGTCGATCTGCCGGCCCGGCCGCCAGAAGCCCTCGAGGCAGCGGTCGAGCGGCTGCGCCTCGGGTGCGGTATCCGCGGCAGGGGGCGTGGAGTGGGCGCGCGCCACGCCGCGGGTGGCGATCGCGCGCGCCTCCTGCAGGCGCTCGAGCAGCCGCTGGCCATCGAGGCCGCGCAGCGTGAATGCCAGCAGCGGATCGCCCGCAAGCCGCTCGATCAGCAGCGCCGCCACGCACGCGACATGCTTGCACGGCGCCGGAAGATCGCAGGTGCAGCTGCGCTTGACCGTCGACGCATCGACGGGCACGAGATGCTTGCCCAGCGACAGGAACGGCTGCTCGACCAGCGGCGGCATCTCGCCCGCGAGCAGCTTGGCGGAGTAGACCGCCTCGCGCGCCATGATGGCCACCACGCGGTCCCAGTCGGCGGGCGCGAGCACGTCGGGGGCGATGCGCACCGTGTACGGTCGCGGCTGCCGTCCCTGCACCGCAGCCTCCACGCCCGCGGGCGTGAGCTGCAGCGTTGCGGCCTGCCCGGCGCGGGCGTAGTCGAGGCCCTCGTTCCTCACGGTGTCGCTGACGCCATCCAGCAGCAGCAGCGACCACGCATCCGCGGGCCACTGGAGCAGGTCGATGCCCTCGCGGCGACGGAGCCGGATGCCGTTCTTGAGGCGCCTTGGGCCTTCCTGCCGCCGCATGGGGCGGCCTGGGCCCACGTTGGGTCCCTGGTTGAAGCTGGAGTTGCGCGCGAACGGCGTCCCCGACGCGGATGGTGTCGCGGACGCCGGCGGCGTCGCTGCGTCTGCCGCACCGGTCGTCGCCGGCGAAGTGGTGGAAGGCGAGGCCTTGGTCGGCGAGGGGTTCTCGCCTGCAGCCTCGAGATCGGGGTGCTCGCTCATTCCTCGTCCTCCAGCGTGTCGCGGCGGAGCGTGAGCAGCTCGCGCAGCTGGCCCGTCGAGAGTTCGGTGAGCCACGACTCGCCCGCGCCGATGATCTGCTGCGCGAGCTCCGTCTTCTGCTCGATCATCTGGTCGATGCGCTCCTCGAGCGTGCCCTCGGAGATCATCTTGTGCACGTTCACCGTGCGGTGCTGGCCGATGCGGAACGCGCGGTCGGTCGCCTGGTTCTCCACGGCGGGGTTCCACCAGCGGTCGAAGTGGAACACGTAGTTCGCCGCCGTCAGGTTCAGGCCCACGCCGCCGGCCTTCAGGCTCAGCACGAACACCGGGCATGAGGGAACCTCGCTCAGGAAGCGCTCGACGAGCTTGTCGCGCTTGGCCTGCGGCGTGCCGCCGTGCAGGAAGAGGGCCACGGTGTCGAGTTCCTTCCGCAGCATCGCCACGAGCAGGTGCCCCATCTGGCGGTACTGCGTGAAGACCAGCGCGCGGTGTCCGCTGGCCACGACTTCATCAAGCAACTGCACGAGCCGGTGCGCCTTGCCGCTGCGCGCAGCCACGAGCGCGCTCTCGCCGAGCATCTCGCGGCCTGACGATTCGGTCTCGCCTTCGCCTGCTTCCTCCTCGGCGTCCACGCCATCCTTCGAGAAGCCCTCGCGCAGGAAGTGCGCCGGGTGGTTGCAGATCTGCTTGAGCTTGACGAGTGCGCTGAGCACGAGCCCGCGACGCTGGATGCCTTCGGCGCGGTCGACCTTGGCCAGCATCTCGTTCACGACCGAGTCATAGAGGCGCGCCTGCTCTTCCGAGAGCGGCACGAGCGCCTTCGTCTCGACGAGCGGCGGCAGGTCGGTGATGACCTTCGGATCGGTCTTGAGCCGGCGCAAGACGAACGGGCGCACGAGCGAACGAAGCCGCTCGGTCTGCGTGCGGTCACGGTGCCGTTCGACCGGCAGCGCGAAGCGCTTGCGGAACTCGCCCTGCGTGCCCAGGTAGCCGGGGCAGCAGAACTCCATGATGCTCCAGAGTTCCGTGAGGCGGTTCTCGACCGGGGTGCCGGTGAGCGCCACGCGGTGGTCCGCCTCCAGCGATCGGATCGCCGCGGTCTGCTTGGTCGGCGGGTTCTTGATGTGCTGCGC
>CAIOCH010000542.1 GCA_903856525.1 uncultured bacterium
GCGATCTTCGTGCACGGCAAGTGGGCCTCGATGCAGACGCACGGCACCACGCTCACGGTGGTGGGACCGGACTTCGTGCTGCGGCGCATCGTGGGCTATCCCGAGCCGCTCGCGCCCCGCGCGCCGGCTGCCGCTCCCGCGGCGGCGCCCGCGGCACCGGCGCGGCGCTGACCCCGATCGGCGCGGATCGCAGCGACCTCCGCGCCCGCCGCTTCGGCTACGCTCCCGCGGCACGGATGCGCGGCTTTCGCAAGCACTCACCATTGCGCCAGGATCTGGTCGCCTGCACGGGCGACGGGATGACCTATTCGTTCATGGTGGGCATGGGGGAGACCTACTTCGCGCTCTTCGCACTGGCGCTCGGGTCGAGCGACAAGATCGGCGGTCTGATCGCCTCGCTGCCACCGTTGGTGGGTGCGACGGCGCAGCTCTTCGCCCCGGTGCTGGCGGCACGGGTCAAGAGCCCCTCGCGCTGGATCCAGGGCTGCGCGATCCTCCAGGTCGCGAGTTTCATACCCATGATCGTGGGCGCGTTCGTGGGCGCCCTGCCCATGTGGGTGCTCTTCCTGGTGGCCGGCGTGTACTGGACCGCAGCGCTCGGTGCGGCCGGCGTGTGGAACACCTGGATCGGACTCTGCTTTCCCGCGCCCATCCGGCCGCGCTACTTCGGCATCCGTAGCCGCCTCTGCCAGGCCGTGCTGCTGGCGGCGCTCGTGATCGCAGGGGTCATCCTGCAGCAGACGCACGGCACGCGCTGGGAGCTCATGGGCTTCGCGGCGCTGTTCGTCATGGCGGCGTGCGCGCGCGGGGCGAGCATCCCCTATCTGCGACGGCAGCGCGACCCTGCGGCGTGGCCCGAGCACCGCCCCGTGCCGCTCTGGCACTTCATGACCAAGTTCTGGCACCGCGCCGACGCGCGGCTGGTGACGCTCATGCTCGCCATGCAGGTGGCGGTGCAGATGGGGCAGCCGTTCCTCAATCCGTTCCTCGTGAAGCAGCTCGAGGTGTCGCCGATGCTCTACCTCGGGCTCATCGCGACGGGCTTTGCCGCCAAGAGCGCGGCGCTGCCGCTGCTGGGCGCGTACGCCAAGCGACACGGCGCGCGCAGCCTGCTGGCGCTCGGGGCGCTGGGAACGGCGGTGATGATCCTGCCGTGGCTCTTCACCGAGTGGGTGCCGGGCATGTTCGCGATCCAGGCCGTGAGCGGTGTGGCGCAGGGCGCGTGGGAACTCGCGACCTTCCTGCTGCTGCTGGAGACGATCCCGTCGGAGGAGCGCACGAGCGCACTGAGCGGGTTCTACTTCCTCAACGCGCTGGCCATGGCGGGTGGGTCGCTCGTGGGCGCGGCGATCCTGGGCAACGCGCCCACGCGCGAAAGCTACGCGCTGGTGTTCGGGGTTTCCACGGGCGTGCGGTTCCTGGCGCTGCTGGTGCTCCCGTTCGTGCACGCGGAGGTGCTGCGGGCGATTCCGCTGATCTCGTCGACGCTCGCGGTCCGGCTGAATGCCGGCTCGATCGAGTCGCCGATCCCTGATTCGATCGATGACCGCGGCCGGAGCAAGGAGTAGCGCGACATGACGACCGATGCGTCACCCCTGCGCAGCCCGCTCGTGCAGATCGCGGGCGTCGTCGGCACAGCGTGCGCCCTGCTCGCGCTGGTTCCCACAGAAACCTACGCCGGGGTGTTTGCGCATCCGTCGCGGATGGCGCGCATCGGTGGAGCGATTCCCGAGGCGACCGAACGGGGTGCATGGTTGTTCCGCATGGCGCTCGCGGCGGCGGCGGTGCTGATTCCCCTCCTTACCTGGCGTCTGGTGCGGATGTGCGGTCCGGCAGCCATGGCGCGATGGCCGCTTCCCGTTGATCGCCGTGGGTGGATCCTGCTGACGGGCATCACCGTGTTCGGCGCAGCGCTGCGGCTGTGGCTGGCGAGGCAGAGCCTGTGGTACGACGAGATCTCCGCGTTCCTCTCGTTTGCGATCGAGGGACCGGGCGTTGCCTTCGGGTCGTACGCGGTACCCACCAACCACGTGCCCATGACGCTGGCGACGTGGCTGGCGTGGGTGGTGTCGGGAGGCTCGCTCGACGAGACCGTGCTGCGGCTGCCGGCGGTGGTTGCCGGCGTCGCGGCGATTCCCGTGGCATACGTGCTGGGCGCGACGCTCTTCGCGCGCGGCGCGGGGCTCGTGGCGGCGACGATCGTCGCGTGCGCGCCCGTGGCGGTGCTGGAGAGCGTCGAGGCGCGTGGGTACGCCTTCGTGATCCTCGCGGCACTGGTGGCCGCAGTCGCCTACGCACGCGCCCTGCGCAGCCGGTCCGCGGGCGACTACGCCGTGTTCGCGTGTGCCTGCGCGTTCGGGGCCTGGGCGCATCCGGTGGCGATCCTGGTGCCGGTTGCGGCGGGCATCGTGGGGTTGCTGCGCGACCGACGCCTGGTCCTCGCATCGCTGCTCGCGGGCGTGCTGGCGGCGACGCTGCTCTCGCCGCTCGCGGGCGATGTGCTCGCGTCACGCGCCGACTACGCGCGCAGCGCCGCGGAACAGCCCTCACTCTGGTCGCGCGAAGGGTACGAGGCGCTCTGCCAGCTCTCGCTCTCGTGGAGCGATGCGTGGCTCGGGCTGCCGAATCCGTGGTGGGCGGTGCCGTTCCTGATCGGCCTGACGACCGTGCTCGCGGCCCGCGGCCCTCGCGCCCGCCACGCACGGAACGCGATGGCGCCGTTCGCGCTGGCGTTGATCCTGGCGGCGGCGCTCTCGCTGGCGCTCGGCACCTGGATCTACGCGCGCTTCCTGCTCTTCACGGTGCCGATCGGGGTGATGGCGATGACGGCGGTAGCCATGCAGCGCGGAGCCCGCATGCGTCGCCTCGCGCCGCTGGTGCTGCCCGTTCTTGCCGTGGGGACGCTGCACGGACTCCTCGGCTACTCCGTCAAGCAGCCGATCCGCGATGCCGTCGAGGTCGTCGCCGCACGCCGTGCTCCCGACGACCGCGTGGCCACCATTGGACTGCCTGACAACGCCGTGGGCTTCTACGCCCAGCGGCTTGGATTCGCCGCGACGGACACTGGGTTCCTTGGATCCGATCTCGCGGACGTGCTCGGGCGCGAGTCGCCACGATTCGTGGTGATGCTGTACCCGTCGCGCGTATCGGACGATGTCCTGCGGTTGCTCGACGCGCGGTACGACCGCACGCACCACCTTGCCGGATGGGCGGACTGGGGTGCGGGCGCGGTGGAGATCTGGGAACGACCGCGCTGATCGGCCGCGCGGTCAACCTGCGAGCAGTTCGGCGATGTCACGGTCCGCGAAGGGAAAGCGCATGCGCGCCATGGCGGCGTCGAGGCGCTCGCGCAGCGGAAAATCGCGGCGATGGCGCGCGAAGAAGAGCAGCACCGCCCGTCCGACATCGGCGGGCGTGCGGGTTCCATCGGGACTGAAGACGTTGTAGTCGGCCCACGAGAGCCGCAGCTCGTGCAGCGTCGACCCCTCCACGGCGTCGATCGACGCATGCCAGATCCACGCCTGGTCGGCCTCGCGCTCGGCTCCGAGGCGGATGGTGGGTTCAGGGCCGTCCGAAGGCATGGTGAGGAGGATACCATCGCCCCTCCCCATGGGCTTCTTCCTCGAGATCTTCCGCCTCGGCCTGCGCAACCTGCGGCTTCACAAGCTGCGGTCGACGCTCACCAGCCTCGGCATCATTCTGGGCGTGGCGGCGGTGATCGTGGTGGTCGCCGTCGGCGAGGGCAACAAGATCGGTGCGCTGCGCGAGGTGTCGGCGCTGGGCGCGACCAACATCATCGTGCGCTCCTCGAAGCCGCCCGAGGCGGCGAACTCCGGCCAGGCGCGCACCTTCTTCGTGTCGTACGGACTGCTGCGGCAGGACCTGCGCCGCATGCAGTCGTCGCTGCCCGACGCCACCGCGGTGGTTCCGCTCAAGGCGGTGGGCAGCGATGTCTCGTACGAGAACCAGCGCATCACCAGCCAGGTGTTCGGTTCGACGCCCGAGCTCCTCGATGTGGCACGGCTGCGCCTCGAGCCGCGGGGCCGCTACATCAGCGACGAGGACCTCTCGGCGCGCGCTCCCGTGTGCGTGATCGGCAGCGAGGTCGCCAAGCAGTTCTTCCGCCTGCGCGATCCGATCGGCGCCACGATCAAGGTCGACAACACCGTGTTCCGCGTGATCGGCGTGCTCGAGCCCGTCGGCCTGGCCGGCGGACGCGGCTCGGCGCTCGTCGGCCGCGACCTCAACAAGGACATCCACATCCCCATCACCACCGCGGAAAGCCAGTTCGGCGACATGGTCATGCGCCGCCAGTCGGGCTCCTTCAGCGGCGAGCAGATCGAGCTCTCCGAGCTCTTCGTGGTGGCGCCCGACACCGAGGCCGTGGTGCCGCTCGCCGAGCGCGTGCGCCGCGTGATCGACGCGGGGCACCCCGGGCTCACCGATGTGCAGATCGTGGTGCCATGGGAGCTTCTCGAGAACGCCAAGCGCCAGATGATGGTGTGGAACGTGATGCTGGTGGTGGTCGCGGGGATCTCGCTTCTCGTGGGCGGCATCGGCATCATGAACATCATGCTGGCGAGCGTGACCGAGCGCACCCGCGAGATCGGCATCCGCCGCGCGCTAGGCGCCACGCGCAAGCACATCGTGCTGCAGTTCCTCGTGGAGACGGGCGCGCTGTCGATGCTCGGCGGCGTGATCGGCATCCTGCTCGGGGTGGGCATCTCATGGGGCCTGCAGCCGCTCGTCCAGTGGCTGGTGCGCCTGCCGTTCCTCGCGGGCGCCTTCGAGGGCCGCCTGACGCTCGAGCCGTCGGTCACGCCGTGGTCGATCGTGGTGAGCTTCGTGGTGGCGGCCGGCGTCGGGCTTGTGTTCGGCATCTACCCCGCGGTCGTGGCCAGCCGGAAGGACCCGATCGTCGCCCTCCGGCACGACTGACACGGCGGAAGCCGTGTTTCACTCGGCGGAAGCCTGGGTTCACTCGGCGGAAGCCGTGACTCACTCGGCGGAAGCCGTGACTCACTCGGCGGAAGCCGTGACTCACTCGGCGGAAGCC
>CAIOCH010000543.1 GCA_903856525.1 uncultured bacterium
CGTCACCGCGGCATCGCAGCTGTCGGTGCCCGCAGGCGAGCTCCCGGGTCTCATGACCGTCAAGCAGGGCGATGCCGTGGCCGCCGGGCAGGTGCTCGCGCGCTCCAAGGGCATCTTCGGCTTTGGCAAGAAGGAGCTTGCAGCGCCCGTTGCAGGCACCGTCGAGTCGATCAGCGCCACCACCGGGCAGATCATCCTGCGCGGTGCGCCGCTCGCGGTCGAGGTGAAGGCGTACGTCGACGGCCGCGTGACCGAGGTTCTTCCCGGCGAGGGCGCCGTGGTCGAGACCGACGCGGTGTTCGTCCAGGGCATCTTTGGCGTGGGTGGTGAAACCGTCGGCGTGATCAAGGTCGCCTGCGCGCGGCCCGACCAGACGCTCGATGCGGGGCAGATCAAGCCCGACATGCGCGGCTGCGTGGTGCTCGGCGGCGCGCGCGTGACGGCGGCCGCCGTCAAGGCTGCGCAGGACGCGGGCGTCGCGGCGATCGTGGCCGGCGGCATCGATGACGCCGATCTCAAGGTGATCCTCGGATTCGACCTCGGGGTGGCGATCACGGGCACCGAGCGCATCGGGCTCACGATCGTCATCACCGAAGGCTTCGGCGACATCGCCATGGCCGATCGCACGCACGCGCTGCTCGCGTCATTCGCGGGGCGCGAGGCGAGCGTGAACGGCGCGACCCAGATCCGTGCGGGCGTGATGCGCCCTGAGATCGTGATCGCGCGCACCGCCGCCGACCCGGAGCCCGCGCAGGGAGCGCGTCCGGAGGAGGGCGCGCTCGAGATCGGGACGCAGGTGCGGCTGATCCGCGATCCGTACTTCGGAATGCTCGGCTCCGTCACGGCGCTCCCCCACGAGCCCGCCGTGCTCGGCTCCGGATCCAAGGCGCGCGTGCTCGAGGTGGCGCTCGCCGATGGGCGCCGCGTGACCGTGCCGCGGGCGAACATCGAGCTGATCGAAATGTGACGCGTCGCACGACGCGCGAGAAGGAGCCTGCGGTGCCGCCGCAGGCTTGACGCGGCAAGCGCCGCAGGGACCACGATGACAGGACCGCTGCACCAGAACCCGCGTGAACGATTCGTGCGCGGGTCGCGTTCGGCCGCCGGCGCCGTGACGGTGGCCATGGGCATGGCCACGGCCGCTGCGCTCGCCATGTCGGCACAGGCGCTCGCCTCCGCGGTGCCCGCGATGCAGGATGCCGTGGGCGGCGCTGAAACCGCTGCCCCCGCCGCGACAGCCGCCCCCGTCGCCCCCGTCGAACTCGCACTCTTCAACATGGACCGCCTCGGCCTGTTCCTGGCGATGGTGCTGATCTGCGGCGCGGTGATCGGTGCGATCCTCGTGGCGCGCACGGGCCGCCCGCTCCGTATCCGCAAGCTCGCCGCGCTCGAGGCGGTCGACGAAGCCGTCGGCCGCGCCACCGAGATGGGCCGGTCGGTGCTCTTCGTGCCCGGCATCCAGGACATGACCGACATCCAGACCGTCGCGGGCGTGACCGTGCTCGGCCGCGTGGCCCGCACCGCCGCCGAGTACGACGCGCGCCTCGAGGTGCCCACCTCGCGCTCGATCGTGATGACCGCCGCCCGCGAGACGGTGCAGGCGGCGCACTTCGCCGCGGGCCGACCCGAGACCTACAACGACAACGGCATCTACTACATCACCGACGAGCAGTTCGGCTACGTGGCCGCCGTCACGGGCAAGATGGTGCGCGAGAAGCCCGCCGCCTGCTTCTACATGGGCGCCTTCTACGCCGAGAGCCTGCTGCTCGCCGAGAACGGCAACGCCATCGGCGCCATCCAGATCGCCGGCACCGCCGAGCCGTCGCAGCTCCCGTTCTTCGTGGCGGCCTGCGACTACACGCTCATCGGCGAGGAGTTCTTCGCCGCCAGCGCCTACCTCTCGGGCGAGCGCGACCAGCTCGGCTCCATCAAGGGGCAGGACATCGGCAAGCTGATGGTGGCCGCCGTCATCGTCATCGGCTGCGCACTCGCCACCGTGGGCGCGCTGTTCCCCGCGACAGGTGCCACCGGCGCCGTCGACGCACTCAGGTCGTTCCTCGGAGGCTGACCCATGCTCCAGCGCACGATTCCCATCGCCATCCTCTCGCTCTCGGGCATCATCCTCATGCTCGCGTACTTCTCGCCGCTCACGACGAGCTGGGGCGAGACGGTGCTCGGCTGGTTCAATGTGCTCGCCGCCGTGGCCTTCGTGCTCGGTGCGGGCAACCTCCTGCGGGTGAACCTCGAGCGCATCTCCGCACAGCGCTCCGGCTGGGCGTACTCCGCCATCACGCTGGTGTCGTTCTTCGCGATGCTCGCGTTCGGGCTGCTCAAGCTCGGCGCCGTGCCCAGCGAGAAGCACCCCGACAAGCACTTCGCGGGCGCCTACGAGGGACCGACCGCTCCGTACGGCTGGATGTACGAGTACGTGCTGTCGCCGCTCACCGCCACCATGTTCGCCATGCTCGCGTTCTACGTGGCGAGCGCCGCCTTCCGCGCCTTCCGTGCCAAGAACACCGAGTCGATCCTGCTCCTGGGCACGGCGTTCATCATCCTCATCGCACAGACAGCCGCAGGCATGTTCCTCACGGGCTGGATCCCGCAGGACAGCGTCTTCGCCTTCCTGCGGTTCGACTCGATGAAGATCGCCATCACCGAGTACATCCAGACCGCTGGCATGCGCGCCATCACCATCGGCATCGCGCTGGGCGTGGCGGCCACCAGCCTGCGCCTGATCCTCGGCGTCGACAAGAGCTACCTCTCGAAGAGCTGAACGGAGCCCCGCACGATGCACGAACACAACGGTTCCGGCAGCCCCTCGTTCCTCGCCCGCCTCGGCGGCATCGACCGTCGCTGGATCTTCCTTGCGATGGGCCTGTCGATCGCGCTGCCCATCCTGCTCAAGCTGCGCTTTCCCGAGTATCCCGGCCCCATGGCCAAGGCGACCTTCGACGCCATCGAGTCGGTGCCCGAGGGTTCGACGGTGCTCGTCGCCTTCGACTACGACCCCGCGAGCGCCGCCGAGCTGCAGCCGATGGCCAATGCCATGGTGCACCACTGCGCCTCGCGCGGGCACAAGATCGTGTTCATGGCGCTGTGGCCGCTTGGCCGGCAGCTGGCCGACAAGGCCATCGAGGAGGTGCTGCTCGAGTTCCACCCCGGGCTCCGCTACGGCACCGACTACGTGCAGCTCGGCTACCAGGCGGGCAACGAGGGCGTGATCAAGCTCATGGCCACCAATGTGCCCGAGCAGTACAAGACCGACACCAAGGGCACGCCGCTCGCCAGTCTTCCGCTCGTTGCGCAAATCAAGAGCACCGCCGACTTCGCGCTCATCGCCAGCATCTCCGCCGGCTACCCGGGCGCCAAGGAATGGGTGCAGTTCGCCGAGTCCGCCAACCCCGAGGCGTTCAAGCTCGTCTGTGGCTCCACGGGCGTGCAGGTGAGCCAGCTGCTTCCGTACTACCCGAAGCAGCTCGACGGCATGCTGGTCGCGGTCAAGGGCGCGGCTGAGTACGAGATGCTCGTCGAGGGCAAGTATCCCGTCGAGAAGAACGCCGAGCGGCTCGGCCAGGGCCGCGTCCGCATGGGGCCGCAGCTCGTGGCGCACATGCTCATGATCGGATTGATCATCCTCGGCAACATCGCCATGGTCGCCGGACGGTCGCGCGGAGGTGCACGATGAGTGATCACGGATCGAACGAGCCGGGCCCGCAGGTCCAGGCGCCGCGGAAGTCCTACCGCTTCCTCTGGCTGTCGCTGGCGGTGCTCGGACTCTCGGTGTTTGCGCTGCGCACCGCGAGCGCCGCGCAGGCGCAGGGCGCAGACCCCGCTGCCGCGCAGGACCTGTGGAAGACCATTGGCATCTGGTGCGCGGCGTTCATGACGCTGGGCATCCTCTCGTTCCTCTACAAGGACAACCCGTTCTACAAGGTGTGCGAGAGCATCCTCATCGGCGTCTCCGCCGCCTACTGGATGGTCAACGGCTTCTGGTCGACGCTGGTGCCCAACCTGTTCGCCAAGCTCGCACCCACGACGGTGCGCGAGATCGCGCTGCCCGATCTTCCGGTGTCGGCAACGCCGGGCACCGACATGGCGCTTGCCTTCGTCCCGCTCGTGCTGGGGTTCATGCTGCTGTGGCGCCTGGCTCCGCGCGGCGGTTGGATCGCCGTGTGGCCGCTCGCCTTCATCATCGGCACCACCGCGGGCATGCGCCTGGTGGCGTCGATCGAGGCCGATCTGCTGGCGCAGACCGTGGCGACCGTTCGCCCGCTCGTGGCGTTCGACAAGGCCACCGAGGCGTTCGACTTCTGGGCGACCGTTGGCGCCGTCACCAGCGTGGCGGGCGTGCTGAGCGTGCTCACCTACTTCTTCTTCTCGGTGGAGCACAAGGGTGCCGTGGGCGCCACGGCGAGGCTTGGCGTCTGGTTCCTCATGATCACCTTCGGGTCCGCCTTCGGCTTGACCGTCATGGGCCGCATCACGCTGCTCGCCCAGCGGTTCGAGTTCCTCTTCAAGGAATGGCTCGGCATCGTCTGACGCGCGGGCGGCTGACTCGGGTTGTCAAAGACGCGTGTTGCATCGCAGCGCGGGTTGCATCGCGGCGCGGGTTGCATCGCCGCGCGCTGGGTTCCTCCAGGCGATCTCGTGCATGGAAGCCCCGTGGTCCGCACGTCATGGACCACGGGGCCGTACATGAGGAGGATTCATCTGGGCGGGGGGCCTCGCCGTCACCCCGACGCGATCAGTTGCGTCGGCGACGACCGATGCAGCCCGCGAGTCCCAGCAGCGCGAGCGCACCCGGTGCGGGCGCGGGCGTGCCGGTGACCGCGATGTTGTCGAAGCGGATGCTGCCGCTCGTGCTGGTTGCGCCGTCGAGGACGAAACGCAGCGAGCCGAAGCCGCCTGACAGCAGCTGCGCTGTCGTGAACTTGACCGTGGTGACCTGCCATGCCGTGGCGTTCGACGAGAACTCGAGCGCCGTCATCCAGCCGAGGCCGCTCCAGTACTCCACGCGGTTCATCGACGGTCCCGTCGCCGAACGGCGGGTGGCGAAGCTCAGCGTGAGATCCGAGAAGCCGCTCGCGGCGAAGTCGGTGTTGCCGAAGTCGAGGCGAAACGAGGTGGCGTTGGCCAGCGTACCGATGGCCGCGAGCGCGTCGCCTGCGAGCTCGCCCTTGGTGGCGCCGAGAGTCGTTCCCTGCAGGACGCTCGCGGACGAGCCAAGACCCCCGAAATCAAGCGTGCCTGCGCCACTGTTCGCGGCATAGACCGTCTGCTGCAGCGGGTCGATGCCGTTCATGTTCCACGAAGCCACCACGGTGGCGCGCGCCTCACCCATGACGGCGATCAACGCCACTGCGCATGCAACCGCACGAGCGGCAGTCGAGCCCCATCGCACACCATGCGACATCCAACCAAGCGGATAGCCGGCCATCTCTTCCGTCCTTTCCCGGGGCTGGTCCCCGGCCCTGTGTTCACGGCCATCGGCGGCGACATCCGCCAACCGAGCGGCGCGGAAGATAGTGCGCTCCCGACACGGATCCCGAATTCCTGCTGCCGATTGGTGCGGATTTTTCGACCGACAAAAATCGCAGCTCATCGATCGCAGTGACCTGCACGAGCCTGCGGAAACCTCGGGTGCCCGTCAGTCGCCGCGCAGCGGAGACTGCGGAACACTTGACGTGAGCCTTGGATGTCATGCGACGTGGTTCGAAGGC
>CAIOCH010000544.1 GCA_903856525.1 uncultured bacterium
CCTCTCCGTCGCCACCGTCGTTGGACGACGCGGACGACTCAGGCTCGGGTTCGGGTTCAGGCACATCGAACGGCGGCTTGCCGTACGCCTTGCGGAGGTTGTCGCCCTGTTCGCCCGAGAGCAGGGACTGGTGCCCCTTGACCTCGATGCCGAGCTCGGCGCACTTGGCGAGCACTTCCTTGCTCGTCAGTTCCATTTCCTTGGCGATCGCATGCACACGGATGGGATCGCTCGGCTCGCGCGGCGGCGGCGGCGGTGCCACAGGCTTCGCGGCAGGGGCTGGTGCAGCCCGGCGGCTGGTCCCATCCTGCTCGGCCTCGTCGTCAGCTCCGGCATGGTCCCCGCCGTGATCCCCGCCGTGATCACCACGAGCGGACTCGCCACCACGGCCACCGCGACGCCTGCGCCGACGGCGACGGCGGCGTCCGCCCTCGCCATCCTCGCGGCGCTCTCCGTCCGCGCCTGCCTCCGCCGAATCGTCGGTGTCGCGCTCCTCCGCATCCTCCGCGGCGGAGCGCTCGTCCTCGGCCTCCTGCGCATCGATCGCATCGGACATGCTCGGCTCGTCCTCGTCGATGTCGGGGAGATCCTCGAAACCGCCCGAGAGGATCATCGACGTCGCATCGGCGGCCGCGGGCTTCCTGCGGCGGCGACGACGGCGGCGTCCCCCGCCCGACTGCCCATCGCCGCGCGACTCGGTGGCCACGGGCGCAGCCTCATCCTCGCCGATCTCGGTTGGCAGGTTGGCGAGCGAAGGCATGGGAAGCCGCTGCGGCTTGTCGAGCTCCACATCGGCGCCACGCTCGTCGTAGGCGTAGAGGTCCACGCGGTCGACCGAGATCGCCTCGCTGATGCGCACCTCGATCTTCTTGCTGAAGAGATCCTCGAGCTCGACCAGCGTGCGGCGCTTGCGCGAAAGCATGACGGCCGCCACCTTGGCGGAGCATACGACCTCGATGCGCGCCACCTGCGCCATGTCGAGGATGTACTGGATCCGGCGCACCGCATCTGCCGCGACGGTGTCGGGCATGCGGATCTCGCCGAGCCCCTGGCAGTGCGGGCACTCCATGTAGTGCGTCTTGCGCAGGCTCGGGCGCATGCGCTGGCGCGTCATCTCCACGATGCCGAACTCGCTGATCTGCGAGACGGTGGTCTTGGCGCGGTCCTTCTGGAAGTGCTTCTTGAGCCGGTCCTCGATCTCGCGGCGGTGCTTGAACGACCGCATGTCGATGAGGTCGTTGACGATCACACCGCCGAGGTCGCGCAGGCGCAGCTGCCGGGCGATCTCGTCGACCGCCTCCTGGTTGGTCTGGTACGCGTTGGTCTCGCTGTCGCGGGCGCTGCGCGAGCGGCCCGAGTTCACATCGATGGCCACGAGCGCCTCGGTCTGGTCGATCACGAGCGCGCCGCCCGAGGGCAGAGGCACCTCGCGCGCGTGGATGAGGTCCACCTGCCGCTCCACGTCGAACGCGTGGAAGATGGGCATGCGGCGATCCCAGAAGTGCACCTTGGCCGCGGTGCGCGGCGAGACGACCTCGAGGAACGCCTTGGCACGGTGGAACGAGCTCTCGCTGTCGCACACGATGCCGTCGACGGTCGCGTCGATCGAGTCGCGGATGGTGCGGAGGAGGATGTCGCCCTCGGTGTACAGCTGGCAGGGCGCGCCGACCGCGTCCATGCGCCGATCCATCACCTGCCAGAGACGGGTGAGGTACTGCGCATCACGGGCGAGCTCGGTACGCGTGGCGTCGAAGCCGGCCGTGCGCAGGATGAAGCCGAAGCCCTCGGGCAGGTTGAGCGAGTCGAGGATCTTGCGCATCTTGCGCCGCCCCTCCTCGTCGTCGACCTTGCGCGAGACGCCCACGTTGTCCATGTCGGGCATCATCACAAGCAGGCGGCCGGGGATCGACAGGTAGCTCGTGACCGTCGGGCCCTTGGAGCCGAGGCCCTCCTTGAGGACCTGCACGGTGATCTCCATGCCGCGCTTGAGCGCGTCCTGGATGAGCGGCCGGGCGCGGCGGGGGATTTTCTTGCCCACCTTCTCGACCGACTTCTCGCTGTCGCCGCGGTTGCCGGGGAAGTACTTCGGATGCAGGTCGGAGATGTGGAGGAATCCATTGGCGCCCTCGCCGAAATCGACGAACGCTGCCTGGATCGCGGGCTCCACATTGACCACGCGGGCCTTGTAGATCGAGCCGACGTTGGTGCTGGTGGCGGCGCGCTCCGAGTAGAACTGCATGAGCTTGCCCTGCTCGAGGATCGCGATGCGCGTCTCGTCGCCGGGCACGTCGTTCACGATCACCAGCTGCTTGGGCTTGTCGCCGCGGTGGGCGACGAGCGGATCGTCGGCATCG
>CAIOCH010000545.1 GCA_903856525.1 uncultured bacterium
GGCAACGACGACAGCCCCGAGATCCGCAAGCTGTTCACCCAGCAGTACCGCGGCTCGCGCTACAGCTTCGGCTACCCCGCGTGCCCCGACATGAGCGACCAGGAGAAGCTGTTCCGCCTGATCCGCCCCGAGCGCATCGGCTGCGTGCTCACCGAGAACTGGCAGATCGTGCCCGAGCAGTCGACGAGCGCCATCGTGGTGCACCATCCCGAGGCGAAGTACTTCGCCGTCGAGAGCGCGGCGAGGGTGCAGGGCTAGTTCGTTGTCGAGCGATGGAACCCACGGCCCGAGCGCAGTTCGGACCACGACGGCCTACGCCGCCGTGTACCTGATCTGGGGCTCGACGTACCTTGCGATCAAGCTCGTCTCGCAGCACGGCGCGTTCGTGATGGCAGGCACGCGGTTCCTCACCGCGGGCACGCTGCTGCTTGCGTTCGCGTGGTGGCGCGGCGAGGTGCGGAAGTCGGACTTCAGCGCGAAGTCGTGGGCGAACGCGGCCGTCGTCGGGACCTGCCTGATGCTGCTCGGCAACGGCGGGGTCGCTATCGCCACCAAGACCGTCGACTCGGGGCTGGTCGCGCTCATGACCGCGGTCACGCCGCTCTGGCTCGTGGGCCTCGACTCGATCATGCACAAGACGCATGCGAAGCCCTCGAAGGTCGTGTGGCTCGGGATCGCGATGGGCATCGCGGGCGTCGTCTTCCTCAAGTTCGGCGATTTCGGCGGGACCGCGGGCGTTTCGACGATCGGCGTCCTCGTCATGCTCATCGCCACACTCGGCTGGGCGCTCGGCAGCGTCTGGTCGAAGCGTCCGGGCGGCGCGCACTCGCCCGTGGTGGCGACGGCCATGCAGATGCTCGCGGGCGGCGCGGTGCTGATGATCATGAGTCTGCCGAAGGAACTCATCGCACAGGACGAGTGGACGCTGCTCGCGGCGAATCCGCCCACGCTCGAGACGTGGCTCGAGTGGGCGTACCTCGTCGTCTTCGGCTCGCTGTGCGGCTTCACCGCCTACATCTGGCTGCTGCGCAACCAGCCGGCCGCGCGCGTGGCGACCTACGCATACGTGAACCCGCTGGTGGCGATCGCCCTCGGATGGATGCTCATCGGCGAGCCGATCGGGCTGCGCACCGTCTACGCCGCGGCGCTGATGCTCGGAGGCGTCGCGCTGATCCAGCTGGCCAAGGCGCGCAAGACGCTGTTCACCCGCGCGCCCATCGCTGCGGAGTGAGCGCGGGTCGGTTCACCGGAGGCTGTACGCCACCGGAATCGCCAGCCACATCCAGAACCACAGCCACGCGATCGCCAGCCGCTTCCAGTACCAGTGGTCGTCGTGGTTGATGAAGCGCCTGCCCGTTGGGCCGAAATCGGCCCAATTGGCCAGCGGGTATCGCAGCCGGTCGAATGCTCCGTAGAGGCCGCCGTCGCGGAATCCCAGGAGCCACACCGTGAGCATCAGGCCGCAGCCGATCAGACCCACGCAGCCTGCGTAGAGCACGAGCGCCCGCGGCGAACTCGTCCCGAGCGCGGCGACCGGGAGCACCATCGGCGTCCCGATCAGCGCGATCAGCAGCGCCTGCAGCCGATCCCGCCCGGGTCGGCGCACCGGTCCCTCGGGAAGCGGGTCGTACTTGAGCAGGGTCCTTCGGTCGATCGTCACGGCTGTGGAGATCGTATCGAAGGACGCACGGTTCGGACCGCGCCTGGCCCGGCCGGCCTCGGCGTGCTTGTACGCGCA
>CAIOCH010000546.1 GCA_903856525.1 uncultured bacterium
CACAGCGGGGCGCGTCATCGTTTCCCGGCAAGGACGACACAACGTTCGAGGATCTCGCTGCGGACCACCGGGGACCCATCACGTCAGCGCACGGAACCGCTGCGGATCCCCGCCGAGGCCACGGATGCGCAGCGTCTTCTGCGGACTCGATGCGCCCTGCAGGATCTCGATGTCGCGCGCCGCGACGCCGAGCCGCTCCGCGAGCAGCGCGCGGATGGCGTCGTTGGCACGGCCACCCTCCGGCGGCTGCGCCACGCGGATCTTGAGGCGGTCGCCAAGCACACCCGCAATCTCCTCGCGCTTGGCGCCAGGCACCGCCTTGACGCGGAGCTCCACATCGCCTCCACGCACCGTGAGGAACGGAGGCACGCTCACGGCTCGCCACCGCCCTGCTGAGCGTCCTTCTCGTCCTGCAGCTTTCGAATCGAGCGCTTCTTGCGCGCGACCCGCGCCGTCTCGCCCATCAGGCTCTTCTCACGCAGCAGATGGTGGTAGTGCTGGGCGAATCGATGGGCCTCGTCACGGATGGCTTGGCAGAGGCGAAGGCCGAGATGCTCGCGGCCAAGGCGGATGGGCTCCGCGACTCCCGGAACATGCAGCAGTTCCTCCTTCTTGGACAACGAGATCACCCGCGGCGGCTGAACGCGCAGTTGCGCGAACGCCTCGAGCGCCGCATTGAGCTGTCCGATGCCGCCGTCGATGAGGATCAGGTCCGGGTAGAGCTCCTCGCCCTCGCCCGCGTCGCGGAAGCGGCGGCTGACGACCTCGCGCATGGCGCTGAAGTCGTCGTTCGACACGGTCTGGATGCGAAAGCGCCGGTAGCCCTCCTTGAAGGGCTTGCCATCGATGAAGCACACCTTGGACGCCACCGTCTCTCCACCGCGCAGGTGGGCGATGTCGAAGGCCTCGAGGCAGCGGATGGGTTGCTCGGCACCGAGCACGCGCGCGAGGCTGCGCGCGCCCGCCACCGGATCCTGCACGAAGCCGGTGGCCTCGGGCTGCCAGTCGAACTCGGCGTCGTCGCCCTTCCAGTCGCCGCGGGTCTCGCGCTCGTCGAGCTTCTCGATGGCCTTGATCTGGTCGCGCAGCACGGCCGCGCGCTCGAAGTCGAGACGGGCGCTGGCGGACGCCATCTCCTCGCGCATCTCGCGCAGCATGGCGCTGCGCTTGGAGCCGAGAAAGCGTAGGAATCGATCGACATCGGCGCGGTAGGCGTCCTTGCCGATGCGCGCCGCACACGGCGCCGTGCATTGGTTGATGGCGGCAAGCAGGCACGGGCGAAAGCGGGCGTTCCGCGGATCCCCGTCCACGATCTCCAGTTCGCAGGTGCGGTACTTGAACACGCGCTGCAGCAGCTGCATGGCGTGGCGCAGCGCGCCAACGGAGACAAACGGCCCGTACACGCGCGCACCCTTGAAGCGCTCGTCGCTGGGATTGCGGGTGATGTAGACGCCGGGAAAATCGTCCCGCATCGTCACCGCGAGGTAGGGAAAGGTCTTGTCGTCCTGCAGCCGGTCGTTGAAGGGCGGATGGATGTCCTTGACCAGGCGCGCCTCCATGAGCAGCGCCTCCCACTCGCCCTCGCAGGCGATGAAGTCGAAGTCCTCGACCACGTCGAGCATCGGTTGCTTGCGGGGGCCGAGATCCGCGGACGGGATGAAGTAGCTCGAGACGCGGTTGGGCAACACGGAAGCCTTGCCCACATAGAGCACTTGCCCCGAGGGGTCCTTCATGAGGTACACCCCGGGCACATCGGGAAGCATGCGGGCCTTCCGCAGCAGGCGGGCCAGACGCTCCTCGCGCGCCTCGAACGAAGGATCTGCAGGCGCACCATCTCCCGAGGTTCCGTCCTGGGAACCATCGTCGGGGTCGTGGGAGAGGTTCTCGGAGGCCATTTGGGGTGAAATCTAGGCTGAATAACCGTCGCAAACCTAGCCAAGGACTGGAACCGAGCCAAACTAGGACGGTACACTCGCGACCTCTCACGGGGCCGTTGTCGTTCAGTCGATCGACGGGATTCGCGAGAACATTCGATCCACCCCCGCGCGTTGCGGGATGACCAGCCACGCCCGTGTCCGGGCACCCGGGAGTCCGGGGCATTGCAAGGAGTCTGCTTTATGAAGATCACCACCATCGCTTCGCTCTCGATCGTCGCCCTCCTCGCTGCGTGCAGCAGCACCCAGACCTCGGCTCCTGGCGCCGTCGGCGCCAAGAAGTCCGAGTGCTGCTCGGCCAAGACCGAGTGCTCGGCCACCAAGGCCGCTGCTCCTGGCGCGGTTGGCGAGAAGAAGTCCGGTTGCTGCGCGGAGGCTGCCAAGGCTGCCCCCGGCGCGGTGAGCGGCAAGTCGGATTGCGCGAGCAGCTGCTCGGCGAAGACCGAGTGCTCGTCGGCCAAGTCGGCCCCGGGCGCGGTCAGCGGCAAGTCGGAGTGCTCGGCCAAGTCCGAGTGCGCTTCGAAGTGCCCCGCTTCCAAGTGATCCCCTCCCGGGAATCACTGG
>CAIOCH010000547.1 GCA_903856525.1 uncultured bacterium
GCGAGCAGGTCCGCGCGGCGCGCGAGCGCGTGGTCGCCCGTGGTCAGGACGCGCAACGCCGCGGATGGCGCGTGCGCAGCGAGCCACGCCGCATCGCGCACCGTCCGCAGCACGCGTGCCGCGCGCGGCGCGTCGAGCCGCGCGCAGTGCAACCGCGCGGGCAAGCCGATCGCCCGCTCCGCGTCGGTCCACGCACCGTCGCCCTCGCGCAGCGCGAGGATGTCGACGCGGTGCCCGAGCGCGATCAGGTCGGCGCACTGCTGCCGCACGAAGGTCTCGGATGCAAGCGGAAAGCGCGTGGCGACGACGAGGATGTCGAGCGGTGCTCCGCCTGGGCCCGGGTGGTCAGAGGCGTTGGTTCCGTCGGATCGAGGTCGCGTCATCCAAGCCACCTCCTGCGCCACTCCTCCGCATGCCCGCCGAAGCGGTCTGCGAGCGCGCGCATCTCGTCGGCGAGATCGCGCACGAGGAGTGCGCGGATCGCGTCGGGCATCGGCATTCCGATGCCGGGGAACACGATGCGCCCGCGGAGTGGATAGCGGGGCAGCGGATCCACGCCCAGGAAGTCCGTCACGCGGGCGAGGAGTGCCTCGGGATCCGCGCGGAGCTCGTCGTGGAACCCAAGCAGCAGCTGATCCTTTGGAAAGTGCCTGTTCCACGCGTCGATGGTGCGGGTGAAGCCGCCGCGGAGCCGCACCGCAGGCGAACGGAGGAACGAGGTGAACTCCGCCTCGGTGACTGTCGACGGTTCGCGCGCGGCTTGCTCGACGAGCGTCATGACCGCTTGCGACCACGCGCGCTCCACCGGATCGCGCATGAGGAAGATGGCGCGCACGCGGGGCATGACCGCGGCCACGTAGGCGAGCCGCGCATCGTCGAGGATCGCGTATGCGGGCGTGATCTCGCCCGCGCGCCGCGCGCCGGCGTCGGCGAAGTGCGCGGCGTACCAACGCAGCGGGCGGTGGAAGTTGTCGTCGAAGTAGTGCAGCTCCTTGCGCGCGGGGAGGTGGATCGCCGGGTGTGCGCGCAGCTGTTCGTGCAGCCAGGTGGTGCCCGCCTTCTGCGCGCCGATCCCGAGGAAATCGGGCAGGCGAAGGTGAGCACGCCGCAGGAAGCCGCGCCGCTCGAGCGGCTTCTCGACGAGCGCGCGGGCGCGCAGCAGGATGTCACGCATGGGGCGCCTCCGCCCGCGGGCGCTGTGCCGGCGCCACCGCCGCCCGCAGCAGGGAACGTGCCTGCAGCAACCGTGCGATGCCTCCAGGAAGCGACGCCATCGCAGCGAGCGCCACGACCGCGAAGACGACGGCCTGCGTCGTCAGCCGCCACGCGACGGGCGCATCGGCCGGATCGGCCAGCCACGCGGCGATTCCCGCAGCGGTCGCCGCACACGCCGCGCGCCAGGTTCCCGCCAGCAGGTCGCGTGGTGTGAGGAAGGTGCCGCGGAAGCAGTACGCCACGCCGAACGGCCGGAGGGCGAGGCGTGCGCACGAGAGCGCGATCGCCACGCCGAGCGCGCCCCACTGCAGGCCCGCGACGATGGCCGCGACCGACACGCCGGATCCAAACAGCGTCCAGCGCAGTTGCCGCTCGCTGCGGCCGAGCGATTGATACACCCAACCCGTTCCGACATTGAGCGAGAGCATGAGTCCGCAGGGAGCGAGGGCCCGCAGCAGCGGCGCCGCATCGCTCCACGCCGGGCCGAGCAGCACGCCCACGAGCGCGGGCGCTGCCGCCGCGGTGAACACGGCGATGGGAAACGCAACCGAGGCGATGACTTCGGTGGCGGCGCGGTAGAGGCGGCGGTACGCCTCGGGTTCGTGCTGGAGCCGGCCCAGCGCAGGCGCGACCGCGCTCGTGAGTGGCTGGTTGAACTGGGTCGCCGGCAGCATCATGAGCTGGAACGCGCGGTCGTACGCGCCCAGCGCCGCGGTGCCCACGAAGCGGCCGATGAGGATGTTGTCGATGTTGCGCGAGAGCGCGGTGACGAACTGGCTGGCGGTGAGATGGAGGCCGAAGCGGAGGAGGGGGCGGACTCCGGCCGCGATGCGCGGCGCGTGCGGCTGCCAGCGCGAGCCGACCCACGCGCCGGCGAGAAGCGTGACCGCGGCCGTGAGGTGCTGCGCGACCAGCGACCAGGCGCCGGCGCCGCGCGAGGCCGCGGCGATGCCCGCGGCGGCGCCCGCGATCACAGACCCGGCCTGCGCCATCGCGAGGGGACGGAAGCGGAAGCCCCGGCGGAGCAGTGCGCGGTGCTGCGCCCCCAGCGAGGACAGGAGGAAGAGCGGTGCGAGCGCCGCCACGAACGGTGCCGTCTCGGGGCGTCCGAGCAGCGCCGCCACCAGCGGCGACGCCAGCGCGAACACAGTCGAGAGCGCGAGCCCGAGCGCCGCGTTCATCCAGAAGAGCGTGGAGACCTGCGCGTCGCCGATCTCCGCGCGCTGCACAGTGGCCTCGCCAAGTCCGATCTCCTCGAGGCATCGTGCGAGGGCGAACACCGACAGCACCACCGCGACGACGCCGAAATCAGCGGGTGCCACCAGCCGCGCAAGCACCGCGGTCGCGGCGATGGCGGCGAGGGTTCCCGCAGCGCGCGCCGCCAGCATGAGCGCGGCGCCGCGGGTGGCGCGCTGCGCGAGCGTGTCGCCGTGACCGGCGCCGCTCATCGTCCGGCTCCCGCCGCTGCGGGCTCGGATGGCGCAGGCTTGGATGGTGAAGGCTCGGATGGTGAGGGAAGTGCGCGCGCGAGTTCCGCCGGCCGGACGCGCGCGATGGGCCGGTGCCGCGCGAGCAGCGTGGCCTTGCGCCAGAGGTAGCCGGCGAGCCGCACGTGGTAGTAGACGACGAGGGCGGGCGCGATGCGCAGCAGTTCCGCGGGCGACTTGCCCTTGTTGCGGAGCTCGTTGTAGCCGATGGCGGCGATCGGGAGCAGCGCGGCGGCGGCGGGCGCCACAAGCGCCACGGGGCCGAGCATCGGCATCGCGGCGAGCGCACCCACGCACGCGCAGTCGAAGAGCAGCACCGGACCGAGGTCCTTGCGCGGACCAAGGCGGTACTTCCAAACGATCTCCGCAGCGGAGGCGCCGCCGAACCACGCCTGCCGCAGCAGCGACGCGCGCGTGTAGGGATGGTGGTGCTGCGCGCGTGCCGAGGGCTCCGCCAGCACATTCCACCCCGCCGCGCGCAGCGCGAGGTTCAGCCCCTCCTCGTCGGAGCGCGCCGAGATGGCGATGTCGGGACTTCCGCCATCGGCGGTGCGTCGCGTGGGGCGCGTCTCGTCGAGCGGAAGGGCCGTGAGCAGCGCGCGGCGCACGGCGAGGTTGCCGATCACGATGCGGCCCGTGGGCGCGCGGCGCGGCAGCCGGTGGGTGCCGCGGAAGAGCAGCTCCCAGATGTTCCCCTGCGCGGTGTCGTCCACCAGGCCGCTCACCGCACCGACCGTCGGGTCGGCGAACGGCGCGAGCAGCGCCGCGAGCCAGCCCGCGTCGGCGGTGCAGTCGCTGTCGATGAACACCACGATCGCGCCGCGCGCCTGCGCAACGCCGCGGTTGCGGCTGGGGTTGGCGCCGAGGTTGCGGGTATTCCTCAGGAGGAATGTCGGCAGGGCGGTACCGCGGGCGATCCGGTCCGCGACGGCGTCGGCCGTGTCGTCGGTGGACCCGTCGTCGACGAGGATGACCTCGGCCGCCGCGCCTTGCTGCGCCAGCAGCGATTCGAGGCAGGCGAGCGTCTTCCCGCGGCGGCCGTGGAAGGCGACCACGATGGACGCATCCGGTCGCTGCGGATCCCCGCCCGGCGAGGTCGACGCCGACGCGGTGGCGCAGGTCATGGCGTCCGTCCGCCGCCGGGTTCCCGATCGCCGCGCGGTTCGACCTCGCCGCGCGGTTCGACCTCGCCGCGCGGTTCGCCGCGGCCCGCGCTCGCCTCGCGGATCGCGAGTTCGCGCACGAGCAGCGTGAGCTCGCGCCGCACCCGTCGCAGCTTGAGGTAGATGGCGAGGAAGCCGTACAGCACCACCAGCACCAGCAGGTAGAGCAGGAGGTCGGTGCCGCGGCTGATGCCGATGGCCCGCGCGATGACCGTGGTGAGGTTGGGCGCGACCGCGAACACGATTCCCGCCGAGACCACCGCGAGCCAGAGCAGGGCCGCGACGCGTCCGATCGCGCCGCGCAGCGCGAGCGCCACCAGGGTGACGCCGACGGCGGCGAGTGCGGCGATGAGGAAGATCTGGAATGCGGTCATCCGAGTGCCCGGCCAACAAGGTAGTGGAACATGATGCGGAATCCACCGGTCCAGTGCTGTCCCTTCGCGCGCGAGTAGTCGGTGTAGTCGATGGTCACGGGCACCTGCCGCACGCGAAGGCCGCTGCGGGCGATCAGGTCGATGATCTCGCTCGCGTGCGCCATGCGGTCGGCGGTGAGCTCGATGCGCTCGGCGGCGGGGCGCGAGAGGACGCGCAGTCCGTTGTGCACGTCGTTGAGGGCGATGCCGCTGGCCACGCGGTGGAAGGCCACCGCGCAGCGGAGAAGGAGGCGCCTGCCCGCGGGCACGCGCGTGACATCGCCTCCGAAGCGGTCCCCGAGGGCGATGTCGCAGTCTCCGTCCGCCACGCAACGCACCATCCGCGCGAGGTCCTCCACGCGGTGCTGTCCGTCGGCGTCGAAGTGGGCGATGCGCTCGGCACCGCGGCGAAGCGCGTACGCGGTGCCCGTCTGCAGCGCCGCGCCCTGGCCGCGGTTCACGAGGTGCCGCAGCGCGTGCGGGGTCGCCGCGCGTACGGCCTCCCAGCTGCCGTCGCCGCTGCCGTCGTCCACGCACACGACGTTGGGGAACACCTCGCGCAGTTCGCGGACCACGCGTGCGATCACCACGGCCTCGTTGAACACCGGGATGACCACCCAGGTTCCGAGAGCCACGCTCCGATCGATCGAAACAGCGGTTTCGGCCATCGTGGGTTCGGATCGCATGGAGTCGACACTACCATGGATTTCTGGAAATGCGAACGATCCCGGACGAGCAGCGCGAGAGAGATGGCGATCGACGGCGGCAGGAGCCGTCGCTCGTCGGCGTCGCGGTGCTGGTGACCTTCTGCGTGGTCGCCGCCTGGTGGGGAGCGCTCGACGCGCGGTTCGTGTTCGACGACATCGTGCGCATCGTGCACGCGGAGGAGCGGTTGGCGTGGCCGTGGACGGTCGCGGATCTGCTCGCCCGATCGCAGCGCCCGCTGGTCGACCTCTCGCTGGCGCTCAATCACGCCGCGGGTGGACTGTCGCCGCGCGGATTCCACGCCTTCAACATCGCGGTGCACGCGCTCAACGCAGTCATGCTGGCGCTGGTGGTGGGAGGGGCGCTGCGCCTGCTGCGCGGTCGCGGGCTCATCGGCGTGCGCCCGGCGTCCGACGCGCTCGTCGCCTGCGCCGCGGCGCTCCTCTGGGCGCTGCACCCGCTGCAGACATCCGCGGCGACCTATGTGATCCAGCGCGCCGAATCGATGGCGGCGTTCGGCACGCTCGCGGCCGTGTGGTTCCTCCTGCGCGCCGCCGGCGGCGGTGGAAGGCCCGCGGCGGCGGGTGTGGTGCTCGCCACGGCCGGCGCGCTGCTCTCGAAGCCGACCGCCGTGTCGGTGCCGTTCGTGCTCCTGGCGGTCGACGCCTGCATGCTCGCCGGTGGCGTGCGCGCGGCGTTGCGCGCGAGGCCGTGGATCCACGGCCTGTGCGGTGCCGCGCTGCTGCTGCTGGTGCTGCTCGGCGTCACCGAGGGCCTGTTCGGAAACGATGGACGCATCGCCGGCTACGGCGCCGCGGTCGCGGGAGTCGGTCCGCTCGGGTACGCGGGGCAATCCGTGCGGGCGCTCGGGCTCTACATGGCGATGCTGGTCGATCCCTCGCATCTGGCCATCGACCGCGGACCCGAGGCGCTGTCCCCGTCCTGGTGTCTGCTGCTCGGCGTGTCGACCCTCGTCATCCTTGCCGCCGCCGCCTGGATCGGCCGCCGCCGCTGGTGGCGCGTGCTTCCCTGGTGCTTCGTGCTGCTGCTGGCGCCGACCACCAGCATCGTGCCCATCGCCGACGCGGCGGTGGACCACCGGATGTACCTGCCATCGGCGGTCGTCGCGCTCTCGCTGGCGGGCGTCGCGCTGGCCGTCGGGACCACCGCACTCGCCGCCGGCATGCGCCCGTGGGCGCTGCACGCGCTTGCGGCGCTCGCGCTCATGCTGGTGGTGGTGGCGGAGGTCCGCGCGACGGTCGCGCGCAACCGGCTGTACGCCGATCCGATCGCACTCTGGAGCGAGGTGGTCCGGCTGAGTCCCGGCCACGCGCGCGGCTACATCAACCGAGCCGGCCTGCTGCTCGAGGCGGGTCGCATCGAGGAGGCCGAGCGCGATCTCGATGCGGCGTCGGCACTGCAGCCCGGCCACCCGATGCTCATGGCCAACCGCGCCATCGTGGCGCTCGCGCGCGGCGATGCGGCCCGCGCCGAACAACTGCTGGCGGTGGTCACGGCCTCGATGCGCTCCGACGCGGGGATCCTGGGTGCGCGGGGCGACGCGCTGCGTGCCCTCGGCCGCGCCGACGACGCGCTCGGCCTCTATGCACTGGCAGCCACCCGCGCGCCGAGCGATGCCCGCTATGCGGTCCTCGAGGCGAACACGCTCGCGGACCTCGGGCGCCACGACGAGTCGCTCGCGGCGCTCGCCCGTGCCCGCGCGCGCAGCTCCGATCCGCAGCTGCTCGCCTCGATCGAGTTCAACGTCGGAAACGCGCACTTCCGCAGCGGGCGCATGGCCGAGGCGGCGGCGTCGTACCGCGCCGCGCTGGCGCACGACCCCGGGCATGCCGAGGCGTGGCGCTGGCTGAGGGAGGCGGGCCACCATGCCTCCGAGTGACCGCGCCCGCGATGTCACGCTCGTGATCCCGGCCCGCGACGCGGGGCGCACGATCGGCGCCTGCCTCGACGCGGCGATCGCCGTGCGCGATCGCGCGGGTTCGCGTCTGGCGCGCGTCATCGTGGTCGACGACGGGTCGCGCGACGGCACGCGCGCCGAGGCCGGGGCGCGTGGGATCGACATCCTGCGCACCGGTGGACGCGGCGCCGGTGCGGCGCGCAACGCGGGAATCGAGGCGGCGACGACCGACCTCGTCTGGTTCGTCGACGCGGACTGCGTGGCCTCTCCCGATGCGCTCGAGCTGCTGCTGCCGCACCTCGCGGATGGTGCGGTCGCCGGTGCGGGCGGCACCTACGGGATCGCACCGGGTGCCACGCTGCTCGAGCGGCTGATCCACGAGGAGATCATGGTGCGCCACGCGCGCATGGGCGCCGATGTCGACTTCGTGGCCACCTTCAACGTGGTCTACCGCAGCGAGGTGCTTCGCGCGCTCGGCGGTTTCGACGAGCGCTACCTCAAGGGACAGGACGCCGAACTCGCCTTCCGCGTGCTCGAGGCCGGTCACCGCCTGCGCTTCGACCGCGGCTCGGTGGTGCGGCACTTCCACGCCGACCGACTGTCCCGCTACCTGCGCGTGCAGCGGCAGCAGGGCTACTGGCGGGTGGCGCTCCACCTCGAGCACCGCGGCCACGCGCGCGGCGACAGCTACAGCGGCATCACCGACCACGCCCAGCCGTTCCTCGCCGCGGCGCTTCCCGCATCGTGCGCGCTGCTGCCGCTTCCCGGTGGATGGACCGCGCCCACGGCGCTGGCGCTGCTGCTCGTGATCCTGCAGCTTCCGATGGCGCTCGCCATGGCACGGCGCGCCGGTCCAGCGATGCTCGCGTTCGTGGCGCTGGGCACCGTGCGCGCATGCTGGCGGTCGGCGGGGCTGGCGATGGGCGTGATCGACCGCGCGCTCGGACGCGGGTCCATCGCGCGCGCGGCGCTCGCCCGCCGCGCGCAGGATGCACGGCAGGTCCGCGGAGGCTCCGCGTGACCATCCTCCCGCTCCTCTTCTGGCTCTCGCTCCTGCTGCCGGGTGCGGCGATCGCGCGGCGATTCTTCGCGCGCGAACTCGAGGGCGGGCCGCTCCCGTCGCTCGCGGTGGCGTGGATGTGCGCGCTCGGTGCGCTCGCACCCGTCGTCGTGGTCGGGTATCTCGTGCGCATTCCGGCGGGGGCGCTCGCGGGCATCGTCGCCCTGTTCGCCGCGTGGGGCGCCGTCGATCTCGCCCGTGCGCGCGCGTGGCGGGGGCTGGGGAGACGGTTGCGGCGCGATCTCGTGCCCGCGCTCGGAGTCGCGGGCGTGGCAGTCGTCGCGGCGGTGGTGCTCGCCGACCAGCACGGTGCGATCCTCGACAACGACTCGCGCGTGCATGTGGCGCGAATCCGCCACCTCTTCGAGTACGGGCTCTCCAACGCCGACCCGTTCGTGCGGACGCCCATCGAGTATCCCTATCCCATCTACCACACCAACCTGCTGCATGCGCTCTGCGCCGCGGGCAGCGTGCTCACGGGCGTCGATCCCGTGACGATGTGGTTCAACTCGCTCTCCGCGGCGCATCTCCTCATCGCGTCGGGCATGGCGTACCTCGCATGGGCGGTGCTCGGAGGCGCGTGGGCGCCCTGGATCGCGGCACTGGCGGTGATGGTCAACCGCGGCCCGTATCCGTTCACCATCTATCCCAACCAGCTGGCGCCGTGGGCGCTCATCCCCATCACGCTGGGCGTGCTGCTGCGCGCGCAGTCGGGTGCGGCGGGTTGGTCCCCCCTGCGGGCGGCCACCGCCACGGGACTCTGCGCCGCGGTGGTGGGGATGTTCCATCCGCTGTACGCGGGTTTCCTCTTCGTGGTGGGTGCGCCCGCGGCATGCGTTGGGCTCGCGTGGTCGCTGCTGCGCCGTGGCCGGGCCGATGGCGGCGCATGGCGCGGAACCGTGCGCGGCGGGCTCGCCTCGGCGGCGGCGCTCGTCGCGGTGTCGCTGGCGTTTCCGCTCGCATCGGTGGCGATGACGCCCAGCGAGATCGACCGCACGGTGCCCAAGGAGCGCTCCCGCGCGAACCAGCGCAGCGGTGAAGGGACGCCGCGCCCGGAAGCCGCGGAGGATCCGGCCGCGATCGCGGCGACCCGCGTCGACGACGGCGCCGAGCGCGGCGTCGGCGCGGTCGAGCGCACGGCCGAGCAGGAGGCCCGGTCGCTCGGAAAGCCCGCGGAAAGCGCGGCCTCACGCGCGCGCCGCCCCGCACCGCTCGTGCGCCGGCAGGATGGATTCGACTTCTACGAACGCGGCGCCGACGACTGGATCGCCCGCACGCTCGGCCGCGGATTCACCGGGGGATGGAACGGCATCCCGTGGTGGCGGCTGTGGGTGCTGGCGCTCGGCATGTCGGCGGCGGCGCTGGTCCTGCGCCGGCGCGAACCGTGGCTGCTGCTCGCGGCGCTCGGCACGGTGCTCGTGGTGATGAGCGTGCCGCCGCTGTGCACGCTCGCACTGAAGGCGCTCGGTGCACAGTGGATCCTCGGGCGGTTCGAGATGGTGGCGTTCGTGCTGTGGATCCCGCTGGCGCTGCCGGCGATCGCCGCCGCGCTGGAGCGGGCGCGCGCGTGGGGGCCGATCGGTGGATGGATCGTGCAGTCGGCGCTCGCGCTGGCCTCGCTGCCCGTGGCGTCGCTGCACGCATCGCAGGGACCGCCGTACACCTGGAGCGCGTTCATCGCCCACGCGCGGAGCAGCGAGGGCGTGGGCAACGGACGGCAGCACGCGGGACTGCTCAAGCAGAAGCAGTGGATGGACGAGGCGATCCCCCGCGGCGCGGTGGTGCTCGCGGGACCGCTCACCGGCACCTGGGTGGCCATGCTGCAGGGCGCATCGCTGGTGGCGAGCGAACGCAGCAGCACGGGCATCTCGTCGGGGCGCGTGCGGCGGCAGCACATCGACGAGATGTTCTCGCCCGAGACCGACGAGGGACGGCGCGCGGATCTGTTCGCGGCCTACGGCGTGACGCATGTGCTCACGCGCGGGCGCGCACCCACCTGGTCCCGCTACTGGACCGTGGGCGGAGACCGCCGGCACGGGCACGTGGTGCTCACGCTCCGCTCCGCCCCCGATCCCGCGCTCCTCTGGATGCGCGAGATCGAGGTGGCGCGCGCGCAGCTCGACCGCGGCGACGCGGCGGGCGCCATCGAGCGGCTGCAGCCGGTGGTGCGCGATCATCCGAAGGCGGTGGACGCGTGGTTCACGCTGGCGAACGCGCTGCTGGCTGCGGGCAGCACCGATGCGGCCGCCGCGGCGTACGCCCAGGCCGAGGCACTCGAGCCCGACGATCCGGTGCACGCGCTCATGCTCGGCAACGCCTACTCGCGCCTGGGGCGGTCCGAAGCGGCGGCGATGGAGTTCGAGCGCTGCGCGGCGATCGCGAGCAGGCAGAACGATGCGATCGCGGGCGCGGCTGCCCAGTTCAACCTCGGCAACACGCTCTACCGCATGGATCGCGCCGAGGAGGCGCTCGCCGCCTACGAGCGCGCCATCGAACTCGACGCCGACCATGTGAAGGCGCGGACCGCGCGCGGCTGGCTCCGTCAGGATCTCGGTCTCGATCCGCCTGCACCGGAGCCGCCCGCATCGGGGTCACCACTGCCGGAGGATGGGGACGGGGTCGGGGACGGGGACGAGGTCGAGGTCGGTGACGAGGTCGAAGTCGGTGATGGGGACGGGCGCGAGGATGGCGTGGAGGACACTCCGAAAGCGGAGCCCGGCTCGCGAACCCCCGAATCCGCGGCTGCACCGAGCGCACCGGCGACCAGGCCGGTTCCGTAGGACCACTCCGCGCGCCCGCGCACCCGCATTGCCTGCCCACTCGCAAGCCCCGTCGCGAGCCCAGCGCACCAGACCGCGGCGCCCACTCCCATCCACACGACGCCCTTGGCGGCGTTGCGCAGGCGCGCGAACCTCCGAGCCGGCGTGTCGCGCTCGATCGCGGTCACGGCCCGTCCGATCGCGTGCATGCGCCGCGCGAACCATGCGGGGGCGGTGCGCTCCCGCGGCACGAACTCGTGGGGTGCGTCCTCGGCGCACCAGACGATGCGCGCGCCGGTCGCTGCGAGGCGCGCGAAGAAGTGGCGGTCCTCGCCTTGCCGGAAGCGCGCGTCGAACCATGGATCGATGCGCTCGAGGAGCGCAGCGTCGAACAGCACGTTGCCCGTGAACGCCCACGGTCGTGCCGTTCCCGTGCGGCGCGTGGGGCGCGCGTGCAGGCGCCGTGCCCAGTCTGGCGCGTCGGCGTCGAGCACGGGTACCACGGGGCCGGTCGCGATGTCGGCGGAGAAGCGCACCTTCGCATCCACCAGCGATGCCAGCCAGCGGCGGGGGGCCTCCTCGTCGTCATCGAGGAACGCGATCAGCTCGCAGCGACCGCGCACATGCGCCAGCGCGCGGTTCCGTGGCGGCGCCGTGCCGCGGATGTCCTCATGGAGCAGCACGACGGGCATGGGTGCGCGGGGGGCGATCCGCTCGACGATGGCGCGTGGCCGCGCGTCGGTGGGGTCGTTGTTGACCACGACAACCTCCGCGATCCGCGCGGGGGAATCACCCAGTTCCTGAAGCACCACGCTTGCAAGCGCGCGCTCGAGACCCTCGGGCCGCGCGAACGTGGAGATGCAGACGGCAATGCGCATGGTCGGGTGGATCGGAGGTCGTCAGCGCGATTTGTACTCGTGGTAGCGGATGCCCGCGGCGCCGAGCACGAGTCCCACCGCGCGCCCGATGTCCCAGGCCGCGAGCGCCGTGGCCGAGGAGGGATCCAGCGGCCGGCCGCCCGCGCGCCAGGCGGCCCGCGCCGCGAAGCGGAGCGCGTCCAGCAGCATGCGCGCGCGTGGCGCTCCATCGGTGCGCCGCGCGACCGTGCCGAGCCGCAGCGCCCGCTGGAAGAGCCACCGCCGCGTGAGCCGTTCGCGCGGGTACCACTCAAAGGTGACCGCATCGTCGGCCCACACGATGCGATGTCCCGCGCGCGCGAGCCGCGCGAAGAACTCCTTGTCGCTGCCGCCGGTGTAGCGCATCGACTCGTCGAAGCGGGCGGCTCCATCGCGCACGAGTTCGGCCGCGAACAGCACGTTGTTGGTGTACGCGAAGGGGCGCGGCGCACCCGTGGCGTAGCGCGGCGGGTCGTACGCGCCGCTGCGCGCGGCCCAGGCGGGCGCGTCGGGAGGAAACGCGGGGAGCGCGGGCCCCGTCACGATCGCGGCGTCCGTCGCCCGCGCGGTGGCGAGCAGCCGCTCGACCAGGGCGGGATCGACCGTCTCGTCGTCGTCGAGGAAGACGAGGTAGTCGGAGGCGGCCGCCGCCTCGTCGAGGCAGCGGTTGCGCGCGAAGGGGATTCCCACGCGCGGCTCGAACACGTGCCGCGTGGGCAGCCGGGAGGTGGCAAGCGCGCGCGTGGTCGCCCCTTCGGACCCCGCCTCGTCGTTCTCCACGACCAGGAGCGAAAGCGCGGTGCCCGCGGGCCCGCGCAGCCGCTCGAGCGACCCGAGCAGCCGCTGCAGTTCCGCGGGCCGGCGACGCGTGATCACGCACAGCGTGATGCGCAGGATCGGAGGTGATGGACGCTGCTCGCTCATGAAGGTCAGGACTGGCCGCAGCAGGACATCGGCCGAATGCGGCGGCTGCATTTCTGGAAATCGCCGCCCGCTGCTAGGCTGCGGCGCGATGGAACCCGAGGCCAGCGCCAGTGCCGATCCGAGCCTCCCCGCGGGCGTCCATCCGCCCGTCGGTCCCCGCGGGCACGGCCCGCTGGTGCATGTGGGATACCACAAGGCGGCGAGCACCTGGCTGCAGGAATCGGTGTTCTGCGCCTCGGACGGCGCATTCGCACCGATCGCCGACATCGCCGCGTCGATCGATCTCCTCGTGCGCCCCCACGCGCTCGAGTGGAGCGCCGAACCCGTGCGCACGCGCCTGGACGGGGCACGCGCGGGCGCGGGCGCGGGTGCGCGCATCCCCGTGCTCTCGAACGAGGAGTTCTCGGGCAATCCGCACGCAGGAGGCTTCGGCAGCGTGGAGATCGCGCATCGCCTCGCGGAGGTGCTGCCCGACGCGCGCATCCTCGTCGTGGTGCGCCGGCAACCCGATGCGATCGTCTCCACCTACAAGCAGTTCATCCGCCGCGGCGGCACGCTCTCACCGCGGCAGTACTTCGATCCCGATATCTCGCACTTCCGCTTCCGCCGCTTCCGCCCGGGGCACTGGGAGTACGATCGCCTGGTCTCGCTCTACCAGAGGCTGTTCGGCGAGGCTCGCGTGCGCGTGCTCCCTTCGAGCTGCTCCGCTCCGACCACGACGCGTTCCTCGGCGAAATCGCCCGTTTCTGCGGCATCCCGTCCCTGCGTGCGTCCGCGCGTCGGGGCGAGAATCCCTCCATGTCTGCGCTCGCGGCCGCCGTGCAGCGGCGTCTCAACCGCATCTTCCTGCGCGACGATGTCAACCCCACCGCACCCTTCCGCTGCTGGCGCCTCGAGGGATGGATGCAGTCGGTCGATCGCACCCTTCTCCGGCGGCTCGCCGGACCAGCGGAGCGCGCGCTCTCCGCGCGCGTGGCGCAGCTCTGCGAGGGCCGCTTCGAGGAGAGCAAAGCGCGCCTCGCGGTGATCGCGGGGCTCGACCTCTCGCGCTTCGGCTATGCGCTTCCGCCTTCGGGTCGCGTCCCTCCGACCGACACCTCGCGCAGCTGAGCGGCGATGCGCCGCACGCGCGGCGCGCAGGCACGCAGCGCGAGATCGGGCGGGGCGTGGTCCCGCAGCAGCGTGCGGTCGATGTGCGCCGCCGGATCGATGTCCGCAAGGCGGAACCCGGCGCCGCGCAGCCGCTCCACCAGCGGTCGCCACGATGCGTGCATCGTCCCGGCGTCGACGAACCAGCACCGCTGCGGATGCCGCGCCGCAAAGGCGAGCGCCGCCTCGTTGTAGCGGCACCACATGCGCAGCATGCACCCGTCGCGCGTCATGGGGAGCCCGAGGCGCCGCAGCGGCCACGCGCCGCGAAAGCGGTGCACGAGCGCGGGATCGCGCCGCCGCCGCAGCGACGCCGCCACCTGCGCCGCGCCGCGGAAGGCGACCACCACATGCAGCGCGGGAATCCGCGCCGACCACTCGTCGAGGAACAGCGTGGTGCGCGGGTCCTTCCAGCCCCAGCACTGCGCCGCCGCTCCCGCGCGCGCCGCGATCAGTCGATCGGCGTCTTCCGCGACATCCGCCGGCCATGCGCGCAGCCCGCCGCAGTCCCGCAGCGTCCAGTCGGTGCCCTGCGCCGCGAGCGCGCGGTCGTGCAGCGCGACGAAGTCGGTGTCCTCGTGATGCCCGTGCGGATTGCTGCCGCTTGCGCCCAGCAGCCGCTCGCCGAGCGGGAGTCCCGCCGCTGACAGAAGCCCCGCCAGCATCGATGTGCCCGAACGGTGCATGCCCGCGATCGCGAGCACGGGTGCGGACCCCGCGCTCATGATCCGCCCGTCCCTTCGGACGAGGAAGCCGCACCCGATGCCATCGGCGCCTTCGGCCGCGGCGTGAACGACGCAGGGAACAGCAGGTAGCGGATCCACAGCGCCGCCTTGCGCGCCTTCGCGGGATCGCGGCCGGGCAGCGGGGGAAGGTTGCGCAGCAGCGTGAGCGTCACGCCCGCCACATGCGCCGCCTGCGACACCACCATGCCGAGCGGACCGAGCGTGCGCAGCGCGAGCCTGCGGTGGCTCTCCACGAGGTAGCGCGGATTGTGGCCGTTGAACGCCGCCGTGTGGTCGAGGTGCGATGTGCTCGCGCCGCGGATGTGCGTGACCACGGCCGACGGCTCGTAGCAGCCGAACCAGCCCGCCGCGTGGATGCGCTGGCACCAGTCCACCTCCTCGGCGTAGAGGAAGTAGCGCTCGTCGAAGCCGCCCGTCGACGCGATGACCTCGGGCCGCGTGAGGATCGCGGCACCGAGCAGCCATTCGGCCTGGATTGCGCCGTCGCTGCCGTGCGCGTGGTGCAGGCTCAGCGCGTGCGGGGAGTGGGGAAAGCGTCCATCGAGCCCGAGCATCGACCAGCTGACGAATCCCGAGAAGAGACGATGGAAGCGGAACGCGGAGAGCTGGTGGCTGCCGTCGGCGTTGAGGAGCCGTGGCCCGGCGTAGCCGATGCGGGGGTCCTCCTCGAGCACGCGCACGAGGCGGTCGATCGAACCCGCGTGGCTGACCGTGTCGGGATTGAGGCAGTAGACGAACCTCCCGCGCGCCTCGCGGAAGGCGAGGTTGTTGGCGCGCGCGAAGCCCAGGTTCGCGCCCGACACGATGAGCCGCACCCACGGGAACTCGCGCGCGACCATCTCGGCCGATCCGTCGATCGATCCGTTGTCGACCACGAGCACCTCGAGGCTCCGCTTGCCCGCGGCCGCGGGCAGGGACGCCAGCGCATCGCGCAGCAGATCGCGCGTGTTGAAGCTCACGATCACCACCGAGACATCCGGCGAGGGCGGCGCCGCGGGCGTGGTGGTGGTCGTGGCGGATGGCGGGACCGTCGACATGGGCGTGCCGTCAGTTTGCTGGAAAAATCGGCCCGTGTCCAAGCCTGTCGGCCAATTGGTGCGCGGGAGCCGCGTTTCTCCGCACGGCCCCGCGCGGCGATCGCATCGGCACGCGTCTGGTCGGCGAGGCTCACCTCATGGGGCCCGCGTCGGAGCGGTCGCTTCCCGGGCTTGGCGCGCCGCGTTGGCCCGCGCCCACAGGATGGGCACCGCGACGGACCACGCGGGCAGCAGCCCGACGCCGGGCGTGGCTTCGGCGATGCACGCGGCGAGCAGTTCCACGCTGAATCCGCCGAGGCAGAGGGCGAGGACGAACGCCACCGCGAAGTCGGTCACCACCGGCAGCGCCTCGCCGAGCCACCAGAAGAGGAGGTCCGCCGTGAGCGCCACGCACATCGCGAGGATGAACCGTCCGCGCGAGGCCTTCGGCGGCCTGGTGATCGCCGCCACGAACGCGGGCAGGAAGGCGGCGGGCTTGTTGTCTGGCGGGTCTTCCGGCACGGGCGGCAGCATAGGTGGTCAGCGGGTGCGCCGAGCCGGCGGCCACGCGAGCGCCAGGCCGAGCTGGTCGGCGAGCCGGGCAGCCGCGGCGCGGGCGGATCGCTCGGCGACGCGGACGGGGACCGATGGTTCGTGCCACGCGCGGTCGACGCGCAGCGCGCCAGCCTCGCGGTCGCTGGCGAGGTCGAGCCGCGAGACGAGCCGCTCGCCGACGAGGACCGGCATCGTGTAGTACCCGTGCACGCGCTTGGCGGCGGGCACGAACGCCTCGAAGCGGTAGTCGAAGCCGAAGAGCTCCGAAAGCCGCGCGCGCTCGCGGATGAGCGGGTCGAACGGCGCGAGGAGTCGCGGGGTCCCTTCGGGCGCGACGCGCCCCGCGGCGTCCTTCCAGTCGAGCCGCGCGAAGCCGGGTCGTGGCGCGCGGCCGAGGCGCTCGAGCGAGACCTGGGCGATTTCCCCGCGTTTCGCGGCCTTCGCGCACCAGGCGCCCGCCTCGGCGGGGGTGATCGCCCACGCGAAGTGCGCGATCTCGCGCGCGGTCGCCGAGCCCAGGCGCTCGAGCGCGTTCATGCAGGCCCATGCGACGAGTGCATCGCGCGCCGGTGATTCGGGCAGCGGCCCATGGACGCGCTCGGCCAGGTCGTAGATCTTCTCGAAGCCGCGCCGCGAGTGGATCGCGACCTCGCCCGTACGCCACAGGAACTCGAGTGCCGCCTTGTGCGGCGACCAGTCCCACCAGCCCTCGCTCTTGCCAAGACGCGCCGGCCGCGGGAAATCGCGCGTCGCGAGCGGCCCGCGCTCCTCGAGCGCCGCGCGGACCTCCGCGAGCGTCTTCCGCCAGTTGCGCCCGAGCCGCTCGCGCATCCACGCGCTCTCGCGCAGGCGTGCGCGGCTCCGCTCGAAGCGATGCGTCCACCACGGCAGCCAGTCGCTGCGGATGACGCTGGCATCGTGCGTCCAGTGCTCGAACAGCGTGCGCGACTTCTCCGTGTGATGCGCGAGTTGGGCGGGCCCGTAGCCGTCGAGCCGCGCGTGCAGGATGAGATGATGCGCCCGCTCGACCGAGTTGATGCTGTCGACCTGCACGAAGCCGAGCCCGCGCACCGTGGCGATCACGCGCGCCTTCGTGGCGCGCGCGGGCGCACGGTCGAGCGCGCAGCCGGCGAGCAGCAGGCGCCGCGCGGCGGCGATGGGCAGGAGATCAGGGGCTCGTTCGCGCGCCGTCATCGCTCGGACGCCCCCGCGCGTGCGGCGGCACGCGGCTTCGCGAGCGCCGCGATTTCCCGCAGGAATCGGTCGAGGCCGCAGGACAGGCGCTTCCTGTCGCCCGCATCGGTCTCCACGCGTGAGACCAGGATCGCGCGCGTGGCGGCGATCATGGATGCCGACTTCTCGAGGCGCGCGAGATCGTGCGGCGACGGATTCGTCGTGAGCTTGATCTCGACCGCCCAGCGCTCGCGGCCCGACTCGATCACCAGATCGATTTCGTAGCCATCGCTGGTGCGGAAGTGGTGCGCGGTGTGCTGGATCCCCAGCGCCGACAGGAGGCCAAGCGCCTGCTCGATCACGAACGACTCCCAGCTCGCCCCGACCGCTGGATGGTGGTGCAGCGCATCATCGCTGTCGATGCCGAGTGTCGCGTGCAGCAGTCCCGTGTCGCGCCAGTGGATCTTCGGTGCCTTGACGAGACGCTTCGAGAGATTGGCGTGGAATGCAGGCAGGCGCCGCAGCAGGAACGCGCCCTCGATGAAGTCGACGTAGCGCGTGGCCGTCTGGTAGTTCAGTCCGAGGCTGCGGCCGATCTCGGACGCGTTCCACTGCTGCCCGTCGAGCGCGGCGAGCATGCGCAGGAGCTTCTGCGTGACCTGCGGCGTGCAGGGAATGCCGAGCGCGGGCAGGTCGCGCTCGGTCATGAGCCGCAGATAGCTGCTTGCCCACTGCGGGAATGAGGCGGGGCGCCGCACGCCGCCGTCCGGGAATCCGCCCATGAGCCACAGCCGCGATCGCATCGGGCGCGCCTTGAGCTCGGTCCACAGGAACGGCGTCAGCTCCAGCACGGCCATGCGCCCCGCGAGCGACTCGCTGACCGAGCGCATGAGTGCGGGCGAGACCGAACCGAGCAGGATGAACCGGCCGTTGCGCGAGCGGTCGGCGTCGATCGCCGCGCGCAGTCGCGGAAACACCGCGGGGTGCGTCTGCGCCTCGTCGAGGATGACGCGGGTGCGGCCCGCGGTCAGGCGCGGCCACTCGAGGTCGAGCCGCACGCGGTCGGACTCCTGCTCGAGGTCGAAGTACTCTCCTCCGATCTCGCGCGCGAGCGTGGTCTTGCCGCACTGGCGCGGGCCGACGATGGTCGCCGCGGGAAAGCGGCGGAGCGTCGATCGCAGCAGGGGGGCGGAGGCACGGCGGAGCACTCTTGCAGATTAACAATGAAATGGTAATTTGCAAGACGGTGGTGGTCTCGGGGCTTCATTCCATGCCCGCGGAAACGGCTTTCCGCCCGACCTCGTCCGCAAAGTAGACTCGGGGAATGCCTGTCCGCGCATTCGCCGCCGCTTTCTCCGCCACTTTCTCCGCCATCGCCTCCGCAGCGCTGCTCCCGGTCGCGGCGCCCGACGCCCGCGCGGACTCGACGCTTCCGCAGTTGATCCGCGCGGCGATCCCGCAGGCGGTGACTGCCGACCCCGACCGAGCGCGCGACCTCGTGGTCGAGATGCGCTGGACCGACGAGGAGGCCGCGCCGACCGTGCGCAACACGTCCGCCGAGCCCATCGCGATCCGAGAGATCGTCCTCTTCGACATCGTCCACGGCCTCGCGCCTGCCACGCGCATGTATGGCGAGGGCCTGCAGATGCTCGCGCAGACCGCGGGCACCATCGCCGCGCCCGAGGACATCGGCGAGTACCCGGATCGGTCGCACTACCGGCTGCCCGAGCCCGCGGGTTTCCGCCGCGTGTACGGACTGCTCACGCTCGAGCCCGCGGAAAGACCGCAGTTCCTCGCTGCGTTCACGACCTGCACGCGGTTCGCCGGTGCATTCGACGTGTCGCCCGAGCGCCTGCGCTGCGTCGTCGACTGCGAGGGCCTCGTCATCCCCGCGAACGGCACGTGGAGCCTCGAGTCGCTCGTGGTGCGCGAGGGCGCGGCGCGTGGGGAACTCCTCGCGGACCTCGCCCGGCGCATCGCGCGCGCCCATCCGCGCACCGCCTATCCCGCGCCGCCCAGCGGCTGGTGCTCGTGGTACTGCTTCGGCCCGCGTGTCACGGCGCAGAATGTCCTCGACAACCTCGCGGCGATGGAGCGCGACTATCCCGACCTGAAGTTCGTGCAGATCGACGACGGCTACCAGCCCACCATGGGCGACTGGCTCGACACCGGCCCCGGCTTCGGCGGCAAGCCCGTGCAGGACATCCTGCGCGAGATCAAGTCGCGCGGCCGCGAGCCTGCGATCTGGGTGGCGCCGTTCATCGCCAGCCCCGACTCGAAGATCCTGCGCGAGCACCCCGACTGGTTCGTCAAGGGCGACGACGGCAAGCCCATGCCGAGCGACCGCGTGATGTTCGGCGGCTGGCGCCTCGGCCCGTGGTACGTGCTCGACGGCACGCATCCCGCGGTGCAGGCGCACCTCGAGGCGCTCTTCCGCACGATGCGCGACGAGTGGAAGGTCGAGTACTTCAAGCTCGACGCCATCTTCTGGGGCATGATGCACGGCGGCCGTTTTCACGACCCGAACGCCACGCGCGTCGAGGCGTTCCGCCGCGGCATGCAGGCGATCCGCCGCGGTGCGGGCGAGCAGTCGTACATCCTCGGCTGCAACCATCCGATCTGGCCGAGCCTCGGGCTGATCGACGGCTCGCGCAGCTCGCTCGACATCGAGCGCAACTGGCGCAGCGTGTCGCGCACCGGCCGCGAGAACCTCCTGCGTGCCTGGCAGAACGGACGCCTCTGGTGGAACGACCCCGATACGCTGGTCCAGACGGGCCTGCCCGAGAACGAGGCGCGTTTCCACGCCACGCTCGTCTACGCCACCGGCGGCGCCGTGCTCGCGGGCGACGACCTCGCGACGCTCCCCGCGGACAAGGTGCCCGTGGTGCGGTCGCTGTCGAAGCCGACGGGTGTGGCGGCGGAGTTCGAGGATCTGTCGCTGACGGTGGGGAGGATCGCGCTGCCAGACGGAAGCGTGCGGTGGGTGGTGTTCAACTGGGGGGATGAGGAGCGGACGATCATGCTTCCCGATGGGGTGCGGATCGCCGTTGCGGCGCGCACTGCGCTTCAGCCGCTCTCCGCGGATCAGGGAGATTGACCGCCCGCGCCTTGCGCGCCCCGTGCCACTGATGTGTGCATGCCGCAGAGTCTCGCCTGCACCATCCTGCTCGTCGAGGACGACGACCACATGCGCGAGACCGTGTCCGCCTGCCTGCGCGCGGCGGGAGCCGAGTGCGCGTCGGTCGGCTGCGCAGAGCAGGGCCTCGAGTTCTGGCGCGAGCGGAGCTTCGATCTGGTGGTGGTCGACCTGCTGCTGCCGCGCCGCGACGGCGTGTGGTTCATCGAGGAGCTCCGCCGCTCGGAGATCGTGCCCGCGGTGGCGATCACAGGCTTCCGCGCCAATTTCATCGCCCGGCTCGCCTGCATCACGGGCATCGAGATCCTCGACAAGCCGTTCGAGGATGGCGACCTCCTGGCGGCGGCTGCCCGCTTGCTCTCATCGCCAATCGCGGAGAATGGCGTTGATTCCGACGACGGCGCGTGAGACCATCGGCGGGTTCCCCGGGGAGCTCCCGCCCATGCCCGACGACCAGTTCATCGACCGTGCCCGCCGGCTTGCCTCACGCCACCTCGTGGCCGATGGCGAGGGCTTCGACTTCGGGCGCTGCGATCCCGCCGACTCGGGGCCGTTCACCGACGGCGATCGCGCCGCCGCCAAGGAGTCGACGAAGGCGCTTCTCGCCGACGGCGTGCGCGTGCTCTCCGAGATGCAGGACAAGCTCTATGCGCAGAACCGCTGGTCGCTGCTCCTGGTGTTCCAGGCCATGGACGCCGCGGGCAAGGACGGCGTGATCAAGCATGTCATGAGCGGCATCAACCCGCAGGGCTGCGAGGTGCACTCCTTCAAGGCGCCGAGCGCCGAGGAGCTCGACCACGACTTCATGTGGCGCTGCACGCGCCTCGCGCCGCGCCGCGGAATGATCGGCATCTTCAACCGCTCGTACTACGAGGAGGTGCTGGTGGTGCGCGTCCACCGCGAGTACCTGCGCGGGCAGCAGCTGCCGCCCGAGCTCGTGGGCAAGTCGATCTGGAAGGAGCGCTTCCAGGACATGCGCAAGTACGAGCGCTACCTCGCGCGCAACGGCACGATCATCCGCAAGTTCTTCCTGCATGTCTCGAAGGACGAGCAGAAGCGGCGGTTCCTCGAGCGGATCGACGACCCCAGCAAGAACTGGAAGTTCAGCGCGGGTGATGTGTCCGAGCGCGCGCACTGGGACGAGTACATGGAGTGCTACGACGACATGATTCGCGCCACCGCGCGGCCGCATGCTCCGTGGATCGTGGTGCCTGCGGACAACAAGTGGTACACGCGGCTTGTGGTGTCGTCGGCCATCGTGGAGGCGCTCGCGTCGGTGGACCTCCACTACCCGCGCATGGACGATGCGGCGCGTGCGCAGCTCGCCGAATCGCGGGCGCGGCTCCTGGCGGAGTAGCGGCGGGGTGTGTGCGTGGATCTGCTTGGGGATCAGCCCGAGGATTAGCCCGAGGATCCACCCGGGAATCCCCTCGGGGATCCCCCCGACGTACTCCCACGGACCCCATCTCGATTCCACCTGTGCGGGCAGGTCCGATCTTCATGTCCGCGAATCCCGTGTTCAGGGACGCATGCGTGGCGCGCGGGGGACGATGGAACGCTTGGATTCCGCGTGTTTCCGCGGGAAAGGACCGTTCCATGCGCCTCGACGCCACCGCCATCATCTGTTCGCTCGCACTCGCCTCCGTTGTTCCTGCGGGCACTGTCCTCGCGACCACCGAGCGGGACTCGACCGGTATCGCCTCGCTGCAGGACTCCGCCGAGCGCGGGGACCGCGAGGCGATGTTCCGACTTGGCAGGATGTACGCCTCGGGCCGCGGCGTGGCCGAGGACGACGCGCGCGCCGCCGATTGGTACCGCAAGGCCGCCGACAAGGGCGACTCGCGCGCCATGGTCCACCTGGCCGCGATGCACACCGCCGGCGAGGGCGTCCGCCGCGACGAGGACGACGCGCGCCGCTGGTACCAGAAGGCGGCGGAGCAGGGCAACACCCGCGCCATGACCGCGCTCGGCGCCCGCTGCGCGACCGGCGTGGGCACGGCGCGCGATGACGCCGCCGCGGTGCGCTGGTACACCAAGGCCGCCGATGCGGGCGATGCGCAGGCGATGTTCCTGCTGGGCTCGATGCATGCGCGCGGCCGCGGCACGGAGCGCAGCCAGCACGCCGCCTTCGCGTGGTACCTCAAGGCCGCCAACGCGGGCAATGCGCGCGCCATGACCGCGGTGGGCGCCGCCTGCGCCACGGGCTCGGGCACCACCGCCAACGCCATCGAGTCGGTGCGCTGGTTCGCGCGGGCCGCGGAGGCGGGTGATGCCAACGGCATGGCCAACCTCGGCCTCGCCTACCTCGACGGAGCGGGGGTGCCGCAGAACACCGCGACCGCCGTGCACTGGTTCCGCGTGGCCGGCGAGTTCGGCGATGTGCGCTCGATGGTGATGCTCGGCGACATGCACGCGCGGGGAGACGACGCGTCGTTGCGCAGCGACGACCAGGCGATCCGCTGGTATTCGCGCGCTTCCGAACTCGGGCACGCGGGCGCGATGACCTCGCTCGGCGCCATGTTCGCCGACGGCAAGGGAACCGAACCGAAGCCGGCCGAGGCCGTGCGGCTCTTCCTCGCCGCCGCCAAGCAGGGCGTGCCCGAGGCGATGCTCAACCTCGCGGGCATGCACCGCGAGGGCCGCGGCGTGGCGCGGAGCGATGCCGAGGCCTACTTCTGGGCGCGCAACGGCGCCATGGCCATGACCGGCGCGCGCCGCGAGGCGTCGCTCGCGTTCGCAGAGCGGCTCGGCGAAAAGCTCGACGGCGAGTCTCGCACGGCGCTCGCCGCACGCAGCGACGCATGGCTCGCGCGGGCGCGCACCGACGACGGCGCCGACTCGATCGCCACGGGTGGCGCCGAGGACTGATCTCCACGGCGATTCCCGCCGGGATCCCCGCGGCATTGCCCTCATCAGTCCGCGGATGGATTCATCACGGCGTCACCGCAGCATGCCGTGACTCGCGAGCGTACAGCCGAGCAGCTTGTAGAGGGCGCGCGCGCCCACGTTCGCGTCCCAGTCGCCGCTCGGCCCGGGCGCGACCTCGCACAGATCGAAGCCAACCACGCGCTTGCCGCTCCGCGCCAGCGTCTCGAGCAGGTGAGCCATCTCCGCGAAGGACAGGCCACCGGGGACGGGCGTACCCGTGTGCGGGCACTGGTCGGGCGTCAGGCCGTCGATATCGAAACTGATATAGACCTCGCGCGGCAGCGCCTTGACGATCTCCGCGCAGATCGCGCTCCACGAGCCCTTGGCGCCGCCGGCGAACTGGCGGTCGCGCAGATGCTGGTCGTAGTAGCAGCGCACGCGGCCCTTCGACTGCTCGACGAACTCGCGCTCGCGCATGCCGAAGTCGCGGATTCCCACCTGGACAAGCCGCCCGACGCCGGGCAGGCGCGTCATCACGTTGTGGAAGATGCTCGCGTGCGACCAGCGGAAGCCCTCGAACTCCTCGCGCAGATCCGCGTGCGCGTCGATCTGCAGGATGCCCATGCCGGGGTGGCGCGTGGAGAGCTCGGCGATGAGGCCGAACGGGCTCGCGTGGTCGCCGCCGAGCAGCGCGGGAATCGCGCCGCGGTCGAGGATCCGTTCCGCCTCGCGCGCGACGTAGCCGTGCACCCGCTCGCTGGCCGCGTTGACCGCGTCGAGCGCCTTCGCGTGGGAGCGGTTGCCGGGCTGCGCGCCGCCTGCCGCGATCACGGGTTCGGCCGCGCGGCGCGCCGACTTCGAGAGCGCCGCGATGTCCTTGGGGATCGGCAGCATGGCGAAACCGGCCTTCCAGATCGGGCCGTACTGCAGGTCCTCGAGGTCGACCTGCTTGCTTGCCTCGAGCACGGCGGCGGGGCCCGAGGCCGTGCCCGGGCGGTAGCTCGTGGTCGCGTCGAAGGGCACGGGGATCACGACGAGCTTTGCGTCCTCGACGCGCGTGTCGAGCCCGAAGAGTCCGTCGCCGGTGGCGGCGGCGTCGGGGTCGAAGGAGGCGGCGAGCGGAGCAGAAGCGGCGGGAGCGGACGTTGGACGGCGTGGCATCGGCGCAATGTACGCGCGGACTGGTCGGCGGTAAACGCTTGTGGCGGCGGGATTCGCCCGCGGCGATGTGAAGTTGACGCCGCGCCGTTGCGCGATTCGTGGGTGGAGACGAGAATCCCCGCATTCGGATGCGCGGCGTGTCGCGCCTACAGGTGTCAACAGAGGAGATGCAACATGGCAAGGAACGGATGGCTCGGGCGATGTATGTGCGCGCTTGTCGCGTTGTGCACGGCGGCGTCGGTGCGGGGAGATGTGGGGGTCGGAGATCCAAGCTGGAACTGGAGCAACTGGAACCCGTGGGGATACGGGCAGTACGCGACGATCGGCCAGACTTTCAAGGGAAACGGCGAGGCATGTACCGCTATCCGCTTCCGGTCATACAGCGAGAATTGCTGCTACTCCTATCCCTACCTTGGGCTCATCTACCGCTGGAACGGAGCCGAGCAGAGGGCGGAGGGTTCAGCGCTTGCGATGGCGAATGGGGTGTTCTCGAACATCGGCTGCTGCTGGTTCGATCGGGAACTGCAGTTCTCGTCGGCGGTGCTGCTCGAGCCCGGCGTCGACTATGTGATGATCATCACAGTTACGCCGTGGTGGGGCAACTACTGCTGCGCGTACTCCTATCCAGCGATCCAGCCTTCATACGTTTACGGTTCTGGCAATCTGTTCTACATGTCGAACGGATCCAACACTGGCGCGTGGACATCGCAGCAGTGGAACGACTCGGGCTACGACCTGAACTTCACCGTCCGCACGACGAACGACTGCGACGGCAACGGCATCGCCGACGCGACCGACATCGCGGCGGGCACCCTCGTGGACTGCAACGGCAACGGATTCGCGGATGTCTGCGAGCAGCTCGCGCCCGAGGCGGCATCACTCGCGAGCGAGGACCGTGGCCCGATCGGCGCCTCGTCGGCAGTGTCGTTCACCTTCGACTCCGTTCTGCCCGCGCGTGGTGATGTGGCGATCGAAATCGACGCGTCGGCGGACCTCAGCGCGACCCACGAGTTCCTCCTGGTGACGGTTGGCAACGGGGCCGCCCGTGCCATCTTCACCGGCGCTGAGGCTGACTGCTCGTGGATGACCGCGCCGCTCACCATTCCTCGTGATGAATTCAATGCGGCGATCGCGCGCAACTCCATGACGATCTCCGTCGCCGGCAGTCCCACCGTCGATCCGCTGGCCTGCGGGGGACTGTCCGCGGTCCGCGTTCGGCTCGGATACACCGAGCTGTTCCCCGACTGCAACGGCAATCTCGTGGCTGACACCGAGGACTTCTGCTCGGGATTCAGCCTCGACTGCAACGGCAACCGGCGTCCCGACGAGTGCGACATCGCGGTGGGGGCGTCGAACGACGTCGACCGCGACGGCGTCCCCGACGAGTGCCAGCCTGACTGCAACAACGATGGGCGCCCCGATGCGTTCCAGATCCTCGTGGGCGAGGAGTCGGATTGCAACGGAAACGCGCTGCCCGACGAGTGTGATCTGTACACGGGCGGTGTGAGCGTGGACTGCAACGGCAACGGCGTTCCTGACGAGTGCGACATCGCGGCTGGCGTGTCGCCCGACTGCGATCTCGATGGGAAGATCGATTCCTGCACGCTCTCGCAGGGCTTCGTTCCGGACTGCAACGGCAACGGTGTGCCGGATTCGTGCGATATCGCCAGTGGGTTCAGTCAGGATTGCGACACGGATGCCGTTCCCGATTCGTGCAATGTCGCAGGATACTGGTCGCCGATCCGTGAGGTGACGCCCTTCGAGCAGTCGGCGTCCCTGGTATGGACTGAGCCCATCGCAGCCACGTACTCGCGGCCTGTGCAGTTGGAAGTCCAGAACTACAGTGCGACCTACGGCTACTACGGCTACAACGTTGGGGTCTATCTCGAGGATGTGCAGATCGCGTGGTTCTATGACTACTACTGGGGAGGTTGCTCGGGAAGCACTCGGCAGTTCAGCATCTCGCCTGCGGATTGGGTTGATCGTGACGGTGACGGTGCGGTGACGGTACGCGTGACCGCCAGTAGCTGGAGTGGCTGTGGGGGCTCATATTGCCGTGCGAGGCTTCTGTGGATCTCCACCGACTGCAACTCCAACGGCATTCCCGACGAGTGCGACATCTCCTCGGGATTCGACCACGACTGCAACGGCAACGGGCAGCTCGACGCGTGCGACATCGCGCAGGGTGCCGAGGACGACAACGTCAACGGCTACCCCGATCCCTGCGAGCTCGACCGGGGCGACCTGAACCTCGACGGTGTCGTCGATGGATCGGATCTCGCGATCATGCTCTCCTACTGGGGCGGGGTCGGCTTTCCGATCGGCGACTGCAACGGGGATGGGATCATCGCGGGTGCCGATCTCGCGATCCTGCTGGGGAACTGGGGAGAGTCCCTCTAACCGAGCCGTCGGCGGAACTGCATTCGACACGCGCGGGGCGCTTCCTTCGGGAGGCGCCCCGTTTCATCGGGGGTCGGCAGCGCCCGCGGCGGGACATCGTCGCCACCAAAATCTCGGGGAGACTGTGCGACCGCTCAACGCGCCGCGGACTTTGTGGTTGAATGCGCTCCCACAGGAGTTCCCCGCATGAGCATCACCCGCCGTCGCTTTGTCCTGACCTCGCTTGCCACGCCGATCGCCGCCTCGCTGGGCGGTGGGCTTGCTTCCCAGATCGCGGCGGGCACTGCGCCCGCGTTCCTGCGCAATGGCCTCGGCCAGAACGAGAAGATGCGCGTGCTCAAGGTCGGCTGCGGCGGCATGGGCGCGTCGGATCTCGGCGAGGTGGCCAGCCACAAGATGGTGGAGATCGTGGGCCTCGTCGATGTCGACCAGCGCCAGATCGACCGCTGGAAGAAGGACTCGACCAACGACAAGGGCGAGACCGTCAAGGCGCGCTTCCCCGAGGCCGCCGAGTACCGCGATTGGCGCGAGGCGTATGCCAAGATGGGCGACAAGTTCGACGCGGTCGTGTGCTCGACCGCCGACCACATGCATGCGCCCATCTCGATGGCCGCCATGAACATGGGCAAGCATGTCTACTGCCAGAAGCCGCTGGCGCAGGGTGCGTGGGAGAACCGCCGCCTGGCCGAGGTCGCCGCGTCGATGCCGAACATCGTCACCCAGATGGGCACGCAGCGCATCGCCACCAAGTGGCGCCGCTACGGCGGCAAGCTGCTGCGCGAGGGCATCATCGGGCCGGTGAGCGAGATCTACGCGTGGACCAACCGCCCCGCCGGCTGGTGGCCGCAGGGCAACCCGCGCCCCGAGGGTGGGGATCCCATCCCCGACTACCTGTCGTGGGACCTCTTCCTGGGTACCGCGGGCGATCGTCCGCACAAGAACGGCTACACGCCCTTCGCGTGGCGCGGCACGATCGACTTCGGCACCGGTGCGTTCGGCGACATGGGCTGCCACATGCTCGATGTGCCGTTCTACGAACTCGGCCTCGGCGCGCCCATCAGCGCCATCTGCAACCCCAACAAGGCGTCGGCGGACCAGTTCCCCGAGAGCGAGTCGGTGGTGGTCAAGTACGCGCCCGGCCCGCGCACCGACAAGAACGGCCTCACGCTCAAGTGGTTCGACGGCGGCCAGTTCCCCGACTTCAAGGCGCTCGGGCTGCCCGAGGACTGGGAGGGCGGCGAGCAGGGGCGCAACGTCGTCAAGGGCGACGGCGGCGTGATCCTCGTGGGCGCCCGCGGCACCATGTGGTTCCCCATCGAGCACGCGTTCGCGCGCGTGTTCCGCCGCACCAAGGAGGGCAAGCTCGAGCTCGAACCGCAGAAGGAAGTCGACCTCGGCCGCTCCAACCACTGGCACGACTGGGTCGACGCCTGCCTCGCGGGCAAGAAGGATGCCTGCGTGTCGCGCTTCGAGCTCGGCGGCAAGATGTGCGAGAGCCTGTCGATCGGCGCCATGAGCTCGGTCGAGCCCGGCAAGGAACTCATGTACGACGCCAAGACCTGCACCTTCACCAACAGCCCCGCGGCCACGGCGGCGCTCAAGCGCACCTACCGCAAGGGCTGGGAAGTCAAGAACCTGTCCTGACGCCCGGCGCCGCGCGCGGCGCCCGTCCGAACCTCGAGAGGATTGCGATCCGATGACGCGCTACTGGATGTCGATCGGTGACGGCAACACCTACGGCCCCTACACGGTCGAGGAGTTGCGCGCGCTCATGCTCGACGGACGGGCGACCCGGACCTCGCAACTGTGCGAGGAGGGCTCGCAGCAGTGGTTTCCCGCGGGCAACGTGCTGCCGGAGCTGGGTTCACCGCCCACCTCGCCGAGCGCGGTCCCGCCGCTGCCTGTGGTGCCGGTCGGAAAGAGCATCTCCCTCGTCTGGTCGATCGTGGCGACGGTGCTGAGCCTGCTTCTGTGCTGCCTGCCCATCGGCGTGGTTCCGTTGGTACTCGCGATCAACGCCAACTCGCGCTACGCCGTGGGCGACCTCTCGGGCGGCGATGCGGGAGAGCGGAACTACCGAACCTGGATGATCGTCACCTGGGTGCTGCTCGGCGTCGGTCTCGTGCTCATGGTGGTCCAGCTCGTGCTCGGCGTGGGCATGCTGATGGCGCTGTAGCGGGCCTCGGTCGCGCAGGCTGCGTTGGTCACGGATTGTCCATGGCATCACGCAGGAACGCCCGCGCAAATCGCCAGTCGTTCTGGACGGTGCGGCGGCTGACGCCAAGCCGGGTGGCGATCGCGGCTTCCGACAGTTCGAACAGCATGCGGAACTTGACCACCTGCGCCGCGCGGGGGTAGTGGTGGTTCAGGAGCTCCATGGCGCGGATGAGCCGCGAAAGTTCCTCGGCGTCGGTGCCCGAGTTGGCGAGGTCGGTGCTGCCTTGCCTGTCCACGATCGTCTCGCGCAACGTGTCGTGCGCGCGCAGGCGGGTGGCCTTGCGTCGGCGCCAGTCGGTCACCACCTGCAGGGCGGCGTTGCGGGCGCTGCCGAAGTAGTGCCGTCGGCCGTCCCAGTGCGTTGCTGCGGGGCGGTCGTGCAGCTTGAGGAACACGTCATGCGCCACCACGGTGGTCTGCAGATCGGGGCGGGCGCCCGCGTCGCGGATGGCCGCCCGGGCGAGCGACTTGATCTCGGGCAGGCAACGCTCGCAAAGCGCCTCGAGTGCGCCACGCTCACCCCCGTGTACGCGCTCGAGCAGGCGGGTGATGTCGCCGGGGCCGTCGGTGGGCGAAATCTCGGCTGCGGATTCGGGTGGGGGGTTGTCCATGGGGCAGGGCATCGGACAATGGGGCGGTTGAGCGTTGAGAGAATTCCATCTTCCACCGATGCTGTCAACCCGCTGCGCGAACGGGCGGCTGGTGCGCATGGGTGGGAGATGGATGCGAAACCGAGCGATCAACCCGACGACGATCCGTTGGACGAGGTGGCGCAGGACGCGTCCAGCCGCGACGCCTCGCGGCCTGAGGACGTCGGGCAGCCCTGCGCATCCGAGCGGCTTCGCCAGCTGTTCGAGGAAGGTCTCGCCGTGCCAGCGTCGCGCCGTTCGCGCTTCCTCCAGCAGGTGCGTGTCCGCGGGTGCGACCCCGCCACGCTGCGGCGCCTCGAGCGCTTGCTTGCGATCGACGACCTCGCGCAGGATCAGACGGGTCGGCGACTGGAGCAGGGGGGTCGGCCGCGACGGCGCGTGTCCGCAATTGCGGTCCCACTCCTGGCCGCAGCGGCGATCGCGGGAGGCGCGTTGGGCCTGCGATCACTCTTGCGGTGGACACTGGCGCAGGATGGCCCACCGCCGCTCGACGGCGCCCCCGCCGAGTGGTTCAGGACGCCAGTGATTGCCCCGCAGCTTCGTCTGGCCCAGCCGGGAGTTCCGACGGAGTGGCGTCGCGATGCCGGCGGCGACGACCGCTGGTGCCAGTACATCGCCCTCACGGGCGGAGAGTTGCCCTTTGTGGAGAGCATGCAGCGCCGCGCCATGCGGCTTGGTGGATCGCTGGCCCGCACCGGGACGACCGAAGAACTGGCCTTCATCCGCACGCTCGTTCCCGAAGCCGTCTCGGTGCTGGTCGCAGGCGGCACCATCGGCAGCGGACCCATCGCCGGCTTCGTGGTCGAGTGGTCTGCCGACTGCAACGGCAACGGCCGGGTCGACTTCGCGGAGATCCGCGAGGGCGGCGCCCGCGACGACAACGGCGATGGCGTGCCCGATGAATGCGGGCCCTGACGCGCGCGGCTGCGCGGTGGAAAAGCAAACAGGCCCGCGGCATGCGCCGCGGGCCTGGGATGTGTTCACGATTCCTGACTCAACCAATCACCAGTTCGGGTTCTCGAGGTCGACCGGCTGGTCGAGACCCTCGATCGGGCGGCGGTAGAAGCCCTGCGCGGCGAGCGCAAGGTCGGCACCGTCGACCCAGCCGTCCTGGTTGATGTCCGACTCCTCCATGTGGCCGAGGCCCATGCGGCGGAGTTCCTTGACGCTGACGCGGTCGCGCGGGTTGCCGTTGAAGTGGGCACCGTTGCAGCTGTCGCCCGTGCTGAGGAAGCCGATGGAGATGAAGGTGAAGTCGGCGTTTCCGACGGCATCGTCGCGGTTGAAGTTGCTGCGGCTGAGCACGTTCTTGCCGACGCCGCGATCGGTGACGAAGGCCGCGAAGTCGAAGATGTCCTTCACGTTGTCGTCGGTCGCATCGCCACCCGCCAGGAGGAAGGTGCCCGAGCAGACCCACTTGGTTCCCGAGACCGACATGGTCATGGCGTCCGCGAGGGTGTTGATCGGATCCTTGGCCGTGATGCAGGTGTAGCCTGCAGCCACCGGGATCTCCACATCCCGCGCGGTGCCGACGCCGTTGGCGGTGAAGCTGATGTCGGCGGTGACCGCCACGCCCGTGCTCAGGCGGAAGCGGATCGGGAGCGTGAAGGGAGCGCCCGCAGAGGCTCCCACGAGGTTCGCAGCCACGGTCACGAGGTGCTTGTTGATCACGATGATGTCGCGCTGGGCGCTGACCGTGTTGCCCGCCGAGTCGATCGAGCTCCAGGTGACACGCGACGTGCCGATCGGGAACTCGCTCGGCCAGACCGTGCCAGCGGGGCCGGTCGGGTAGGCGATCGAGATCGTCACCGTCTCCGCGCCGCAGTTGTTGGCAGCGGTCACGCCAGGGTTGGTCACCACTGCACCCGTCGTGCTCGACGCATCGGCGTAGTACGAGATGTTGGCCACGCTGTCCGACGCATCGGCCGTGCCCGCGGGCACGTTCGAGAGCGCGAGGTTCTTGAGTGCACTGACCTCCATGCCGTTCGTACCGATCGCGGGGATCACGGCCTGGTTGCCTGCCACGAGGCGGTTGGTGTAGCTCGTGTTGAGCGAGCACAGGTCCGACGCCTTGCAGAAGCCGCTGGTCGTCGCGGTGAAGGTGATCTCCGCCACGACTCCGTTGAAGATGCCCTGCGAGCCCGGTGCGGTGCTGATGCCCGTGATGAAGGTCACGTGGCGCTGCGAACCGGTGTTGCCGTCGCCACCGCTCAGGAGGGTCGGCATGTCCGTGCCACCCGAGACGCTGACGAAGGTCAGGCGCGTATCGTCGTAGTTGATGCGACCCTGCGCGGCGACCGCGCTCGGGCCCGACACCGGCAGGTTCTTCGCGTTGACGAGGATGCGCACGGTCTCACCGGCCTTCACGAAGGTCTCGGTCGCAGTCCCGACGGTCTGCGCCGAGACGAGGAAGAGAGCCTGGGTGGTGAGGACGGTGCTGTACGCAGCCTGCTGCTGTGCGTTGAAGCCGGTCGGATCGACGGTCACCGTCGCGCCCGAAGACACCGAGGTGTTCATGAGGGCCGTGATGGCCGAGGTGCTCGTGTTCGAGTCGATGACCACGGTTCCGGTGACCGTTCCGAGCGCGGCGCTGTTGGTGCCGAGCGCGTTCAGGTCCGCCGCCTCCATGCCAGTGGCGACGATCGTCGCCTGACCGCTGTTGGTGGCCGTGATGAGGGCCAGCAGCTCAGCGGGTGACTGGTTCGCAGTCAGCGTGATGCTGTTGATGTCACGATGCTGTTGCCGAGCGTGGCGACCGAGCCGGCCACCGAGCTGAGCTGGGCATCCGTCATACCCGCGGCGTTGATCACCACCGAGGTGGTGCCCGTGAAGCTCGAGCCCGTGAAGACACGGCTCACGAGGTTCGAGATCTGCGTCGAGGTGAGCCCCGAGTTGATCACGAGCGAGCCCGTGATGCCGCCGACCGGAACGGCGCGGATCTTGGTGTAGTTGTCGGCGAGCTTGGCGAGCTGGTTGCCGGCGGCCGAGCTCATGCTCGTACCGTCGGCGACTGCCAGGGCCTTGCCCGTCGCAGCCGTGCTGATGCCGCGCGAGAGGAGCGAGTCGATCTGCGCCGCGGTCTGCGTGCTGGTGAGGCTGAGGTTGTAGGTCGTGTCGACCAGCGAGGCGTAGGTCACGGCATGGGCGAGCTGGGTGCTCGTCATGTCGGTTCCGTTGAACTCGACGCTGGCAGCCGCCGCCACCTTGGCGGGGGTACCACCGAGGAGGATGACCATGTTCGCGTCGGTCACGGCGTTCACGAGCACCAGGGTGCCGGTGATGCCGTCGTTCGCGAGCTTGGCAGCCGAGCCGGCGAGCGCATTGATCTGCGCGCCGCTCATGCCCGTCGCGGTGGCGACGGCCATGGCCTTGCCGGTCGAGGCCGAGGCCACCGACTTGCTGAGCAGGGCGGTGATCTCATCGGCCGGGCTGACCGTCTGAGCGCTCGTGAGCACGAGGTTCGAGATCTCGTCGACGACGCCGATGTTGGCGGCGACCGCAGAGAGCTCGGTGTTCGACATGGACGAGGCGTTGATGTTGACGGTCGAGTTCTCGCCGTCGACCTTCGCGAGCAGGGCGCCGAGGTTGGCGTCGGTGATCGCAGAGGTGATGACCAGGGTACCGGTGATGCCGTTGGCCACGATCTTGCTCGTGTTCGCGGCGACCGTGTTGATCTTGGTCATGTCCATGCCCGTCGTGTCGACGCGCACCGAGTTGGCAGCAGCCGAGGCGAACAGGTCGCTGAGCTGCTGGTTCGAGAGCGTGTTGTCCGCGGTCACGGTGAGGTTGAGCAGCACGTCGACCTTCGACATGTTGGCGCCGACCTCGTTGACCTGGGTCGTCGACATGCCGAGAGCGTCCACGGTGACGGTGGCGGCGACCTGCGTCTTGACGAGCAGGGCGCCAACCTCAGTCACCTCGTAGGTGATGGTGAAGGTTCCCGACACGCCGTTGCTTGCGACGGCGCTGGCGCGGAGGCTGACGTTGTTCAGCTGGGCCGCGGTCATGCCGGTCGCGAGCACGGTGGCGTTGTTGGACTTGCCGAGCAGGCTGTAGATCGCGGCCGCACCCTCGTTCACGTCGAGAGCGAGGCTGTTGATCAGGTCAACCTTTGCGATGTTGCTGCTGAGGATGGACTTGAACTCGGTGTAGGCCGCTGCAGCGCCCTCGCCGGTGAAGGTCGAGGTCGCATCCACGTTGACCGTGGCGTTCAGGGCGCTGGTCTTGCCGAGCAGCGCGCTGATGCTGGTCACCGTGGTGTCGAGCGCGACCGTGCCCGTCACGCCGTCCGTGGCCAGGGCCGAAGCGCCAGCGCCGAGGGCGCTGAGCTTGGCCTGGTTCATACCAGTCGCGGTGGCGATGGCATTGACCGCCTTGCCAAGCAGGGTGCCGATCTCGGCATCCGACTGGGCGTTGGTGAGCGTGAGCGAGGTGATCGTGTCGATGTTGGCGATGCGGACCGACAGGATCGTCAGCTTGGCGTCGCTCATGCCGGCGGCGTTCACCGCGACCGACGAATCGTTCGGCGAGGCGAGCTGCGAGCACTTCACGAGGAAGCTGTCGAGATTGTCGGTGCTGTTCGAGAGGTTGACCGTGCCGCGGATGCCGTTGGCGGCGACCTTGGCGAGCTTGGCGGCGACCGCGTTGAGCTGGTCGTTGCCTTCGGTGTGACCCATGCCCGTGGCGACCACGATGGCATCGGTGGCCTTGTTGAGCAGGGTGCCGATGTTGGCGGCCGAAACAGCGCTCGTGAGCGTGAGGTTCACGATGCTGTCGACCTTCGAGTCGTTCGCGACCAGGGCGGTCAGGTAGGCACCCGACATGCCGGTGGCATCGATCGTCACGTTGGCCGACTCGCTGACCTTCGGGAGAAGGGCGGCGAGGTCGTCCGACGACATCTCGTTGCTGATGTTCACGTCACCCGTGATCGAGTTTGCGGTCAGGTTGGCAGCGCCCGCCGCGAGGGCGTTGAGCTGCGCGATCGACATGGCGTTCGCGCCGGTACCAGCGTCGACCGAGGTGATGAGACCGCCAGTGAGGCCGCCGGTGACATACGGAGCGACCGCGCTCTGGTAGAGGAGGGCGTTCTGGATGTCGGCCGTCGAGGTCGAGCTGGTGATGCCCGCCGCGATGGTGTCGGCAGCGCGCGCCTTGTCGAGGTTGATGCCGCTCGCGGCAGCGTTGACGGCGGTCACGCTGGTGCGCGCGCCGTTCATGCTGGCCAGGAGGTACGCCTTGCCCGAGGCCGCGTAGGCGTTGAAGTTGCTGATGGTCGTCGCGAGCTGGGCTGCGGTGACGAGCTCGCCCGAGAGCGACTTTCCGTCGACCGCGAGGCGCGCGTCCTTGACCGCCACGAAGCGTCCACTGCCGCTGAAGTCGGCCGACGCGAGCGCGTCACCCGTCAGCATGGCGTACGCCTTGGTGCGGAAGTCGACGTACTTGGCCCACTGCGTGCCCGCGTCGGCGACGCTGGCGAAGCTGCGCACGCCCTCGGTGGCGTCGTTCGACACCATGTCGGACCGTGCCGCGGTCTCGTAGAGGAAGCCGTCCGCGTCAGGCAGCGCGTTGTAGGCCGTGAGGTCCACATCGCCCAGGTTGAGGGCGGCCACGATGCCCGCGGTGCCGGCGTTGTTCACCGCCCAGAGCTGGCCGGAGATGCTGTCGAAGGAAGACTTGAGCGCGTTCACGCCGTTGAGCTTGGCGTCGGCCATCGAGGTCACGTCGACCGAGAGCGTCGCGCCAGCGACGACCTTCGAGACGAGGCTGTTCAGGATGGCGACCGTCGAGAAGCTCGAGTTGGTCACGGCCACCGTGCCGGTGATCGAGATGCTCTTGTTGATGACGTTGGTCAGCGAGACCGCCGAGCCCGGCCACACGTTGATCGAGTTGCCGGTGTTCGCCGCGGTGACCGCGGCGTCGAGCGTCGAGCGGCC
>CAIOCH010000548.1 GCA_903856525.1 uncultured bacterium
CCCCCCATGCGGATCCCACCTCCACAACTCTCATCGCCGACCATGTGATCGGCGTCGAGGATCGCGACGACGCACTGCGCGAGGCGGTGCTTCGCGACGACATCGTGACCGACGGTGTGGACCGCGTGGTGGTTCTGCTTGCCGATCCCGAGATGGTGCAGCGGCAGCTGCTGACGAAGCTCGCCGCGCGCGGTGTGCGGGTCGACGTGTGCGTGCACTCGCGCGAGTCGCTGGATGACGAGGGCTTTCCCATCGGCCGGGCGTGGGAGCAGCGCGGGTTCGCCGAGGATGTCCTTCCCACGGCGTCCGTGCACATGGCGGATGGGCCCGGAGAGTGCGCGCATGCCGCGATCGCGGTCATCCGCGATGTTGCCCGCACCGAGGGCCGCGCGCCCACGAGCGAAGACGTCGCGCTGGTGGCGCCCGATGCCGAGACGCGGCGCGAACTGGAGCGGGCGCTTGCCATGGAGGGATCGCCTGCCGCTGCTGCGGAGGGGCGTCCGTTTCCGGCCACACGCACGGGTTCGCTGCTCGTGAGACTCGCGGAGCTCGTGCGCGAGCAGTCGGCTGCGGCGCTGGCGGTGTTCGTGCGCCACGACGACGTCGCCACCTGGCTGCGCGATGCGAAGGGTGTGGTCGGCGCCGAGTCCGCCGTCACGCGGTACCGCGCGGCGACGCTCGTGGGGAGTTGGCGCGACGAGGTCGTCGATGCGGCCGATGGTGCGGAGCGGTTCCGCGAGGTGCGCGCGGCGGTGATCGGCCTGGTGCAGCCGCTCGACGAGTCGCGAGCGGCGTGCGCGTGGGCGCGCCCCATTCGCGAGGTGGTGCGGGTGATCGTGGGCGAGGACGCGCGCGGTGCCTTTGCCGGCGAGCGCCTTGGCTCGATCCGTGCGCTCGACGGCGTGCTCGCGGAGCTCGCGGAGGTTCCCTCCGAGTGTTCGGCACCGCTTGCTTGCCACGAGGCGATCGGGCTGGTCATGGATGAACTCGGGCGGCGCGAGATCCGCGGCGAGTCGCACACTGATGGAGTGTCGATCCTCGGTTGGCTCGATGCGGGCATGGCCGATGAGCGGGTGCTGGTGCTCGCGGGATTCGCCGAAGGAAGCGTGCCCCAGAGGGCGCCCGCCGATCCAGTGCTCTCCGACGAGGTGCGCGGAGAGCTCGGGCTGCCGTCCGGCCGCCGGTTCGCGGCGCGCGATGCATGGATCCTCGATGGCATCCTGGCGCGTGCGCGCGCGCGCCGCGAGGGCGGCGGGGCGGGCCGCGTCGTGTTCATCGTTCCGCGCCGCACCGCCGAGGGCGATCCGCAGAAGCCGTCGCGCTTCCTGCTGCGGGTGGCCGACGACGCGCTGCCACAGCGTGTGACGCATCTGTTCGGAGCCGAGCCCGCGCCAGCCGTTGTCGCCACTGCGAGTGCCGCGGGTGCCGCCGACTTCCGCGTCACGCCTCCCGTGCCTGGCGCGCGCATCGAGTCGGTGCGGGTGACGGCGTTCAAGACCTTCATCCAGTGCCCGTATCTCTTCCAGCTGCAGATCGATCCGCGTCTGCGGCTGCGCGCGACCGACGAGCATGCCGTCGAGCTCGACGCGATGGCGTTCGGCACCCTGGTGCATGCGGCGCTCGAGGGCTGGGGCCGCGAGGAGGCCGGGCGCGGCCAGCGAACCGAAGATGCCGCGGTGATCGAGCAGTCCGTCTGCCAGCACCTCGACCAGCACGTGCAGCTGCACTTCCCGAGGTCACGTGCCGCGGCGCTGCGCGTGCAGGTGGAGATCGCGCGCGCGAGGCTGCGGCGGTTCGCGGCGCTCCAGGCCGAGCAGGCGCGACAGGGGTGGCGCGTGCACTCCGTGGAATGCTCGTTCGCGCGCGAGCCCGTGGGCGCCGCGGTGCGTTCGCCCCGGTTCCCCGCCGAGGAGCAGTTTTCCGGCGTGCACCTCACGGGCCGCATCGACCGCGTGGACGTGCTCGACGGCGTCGGACGGTTCCGTGCGGTCGACTACAAGACGTCGAGCTCGGGCGACACACCCACCGACACGCACATGAAGATCAAGGGAGGCAAGAAGGCGCGCAGGGTCGAGTGGCTCGATCTGCAGCTGCCGCTCTACCGCGTGCTGCTGCGGTCGCTCTCGCCGGCGATCGATGTCGCGCCCGGCGATCTCGGCTACATCAACCTCGCCCCCAGCGCCGAGAAGAGCGGTTTCTCGTTTCTCGAGGCGAGCGAGGCCGACATCGAGCAGGCCGAGACGCTGGCGCGCTCGATCGTCGAGCGGATCTGCGCGGGCGACTTCGTTCCCGCGGAGCGCGTCCCCGTGCGGTCCGACGACCCGCTCGCAGTCATCTGGGGACTCGGCATGCGTCCGGTGCTCGATGGAGCACCCGAGGCGCGCAGCCAGCGGGGAGGTGCGGAATGACGGCGCGCTGCGCGGTGGTGATCGCCAACGCAGGCTCTGGCAAGACGTGGATGCTCGCCAATCGCGTGCTCCGCTGGTCGCTCGACGAGATCCGCGCCGGACGCAGGCCCGAGCCGGCGTGCGTGCTGGCGGTCACCTTCACGCGCAAGGCGGCGGGTGAGATCCTCGCCCGCGTGCTCTCCCACGCGGCGCAAGGCGCGGCGGCGGGGGCGACCGGCGCGCGCGCGCGGGCGGACTTCGAGGCCGTCGTCGGTGCCGCCACGCAGGAGGAGTACCTCGCGGTGCTCAAGGCGCTCTGTTCCGAGCTGCATCGGCTGCAGGTGGGCACGATCGACGGGTTCTTCCACCGCATCGCCACCGCCTTGCCCGAGGAGGTTGGCCTTCCGCTCGAGTGGACGCTCGGCGACGACCGCGCCATCGATGCACTGCGCGCGAAGGCCGCCGCCGAGATGCTCGGCGCAGACGATGCCGAGGCGTTCATCGCGCTGCTCGAGCGCGGCGAGCCCAAGCCATCGGTCACGAGCGCCATCACCGCGCTCCTCGGTGGCAGCACCTTCACGCCGCTCGACATCTACCGCGCCACCGCCGCGGGTGGCGCAGACGACATCGCTCGCGCGTGGAACTGGATCGACACCGTGACGGTGCAGCCAGGGAGCGCCAACGACGACTTCACGGCCGAGGCGTTCGACCGGCTCGTCGAGGAAGCCGCGGCCTCGCTGCCCGCCGCGCTCCCGCAGCGCAACGGTCGCCCGCCCGATGCCCGCTGGCAGAGCGCGCTGGACGCCGTGATCGCAGCGCTGCAGGCCCGGGATTTCCGCGCACTGGCCGCGTCCGGTTTCCTCGCCAAGATGCACCGCGACGAGTCGTACCACCAGCAGCCGATGCCGCAGGAGTTGCACGGGTTCGCGCAGCGCCTGGCGCCGCATCTGCGCAAGGCGCTGCTCGCCGACATCGCGCGGCAGCTGCGCGGCGCGCTCTCCGTGCTGCCGCGGGCGAGCGATGCGCTCGAGCGCCTGCAGCGCGAGGAGGGCGTCTTCGCGTTCGGCGACATCGGCAGGGGCGTGGCGCGGGCCGCATCCCGCGCCGGCTCGCGCGTGGCCGACACGGCGGCGCTGCGCGAGATCCTCGGCGCCGACATCCGCGATCTCGCCATCGACGAGGCGCAGGACACCTCGGTGGAGCAGTTCCTGTCGCTGCGACCGTTGCTCGACGAGGTGCTCTCGGGTGCGCGCGGCGGTCGGTTCCTGCTGGTGGGCGATCCCAAGCAGTCGATCTACGGCTGGCGTGGCGGAACCCCCGGTCTCATCGCGCACATCGAGCGGCAGTACGCGGCGCAGCTCGGCGAAGGCGTCGCGCTCACGCGCAGCTACCGCTCGTCGCCGCTCGTCATGGACTTCGTCAACCGCGTGTTCGGCAATCTCCGCGACGATGTGCTGCACTTCGTGGAGGACCAGCACAAGGCCGATCTCGTGGGTCTCTGCGACTGGGCCCGCTCGCGCGGTCTGCCGTCCGAGTGCACCGAGAGCGCCTTCAAGCGCGCCCTTGCCGCGTGGCCCTTCGCCCGACACGAGTCTGCCAAGCCCACGCTGCCCGGGTGGATCACTGCCACCGCGTACGGCAAGCGCACGGCGGGCGGGCCGGGCAACGCTGCCAGTGACGCCGCGGGCGATGCTGCGGGCGACGGGAACGGCGCCGATGGCGCCGCCGACCACGAGGTCAGCGCCTGCGCGTGCGCCGCCGCCATCGCCGCGCGCATCCACCGCGAGTCGCCGACGCGCACGATCGGCATCCTCGTGCGCAAGAACGCAGAGATCACCGAGACCATCGCCGCGCTCAAGGCGCTCGGCGTACCCGCAAGCGACGAGGGTCGCGCCACGCTGCTCGATTCGCCCGCGGTGGCGCATCTCGTGGCCATGCTGCGGCTCGTCGACGATCCGACCGACGGCATCTCGCATTTCCTCGTCTCGCGCGGCGCGATGCGATCCGTCACGGGTCTGGCGCCGCTCGAGAGCCATGTCGATGCCGATGGCCGTCCCGACCGCGCGGCGGCCACCCGCGCGTCGCAGCGGTTTGCCGCCGAGCAGCGCGCCCGCATCGCCGACTCCGGGCTCGCGGCGGTGCTCCTCGACGCGTCGCGGATGCTCCGTGCGCAGGGGCTTGCATCCCGTGATTCGGCGCGGTTGGCGCGGGTCGTGGCCATCGCCGAGGGTTTCGCCGATCGTCCGCCCGCGCGGCTCGGCGAGTTCATCGACGCGGTGGCCGCCGACAAGGCCGATGCGAGCTCGTCCGACAGGATCCGCGTGATGACCGTGCACAAGTCGAAGGGCCTCGAGTTCGACGAGGTCGTGGCCGTTGCACTCGACGAAGGCTGGGGCGCTGCGCCCACCGACTGGGGCATGCTGGTGACGAGTCCCAACGAGGCACCCAAGCTGGTCGCTCCGCTCGCCAACGAAGCCGTCCGCAACTGGGTGCCGGAACTCTCCGTCCTCGAGCGCGACGAGCGGCGGCGAGGGTTGCTCGACGACCTCTCGACGCTCTACGTGGCGCTCACCCGCGCGCGCCAGGGCCTGCACCTCGTGATGAAGGCGAAGCCGGGCGGCAAGCTGCCCACCGCGGCCAAGTTGATCGTTCGCGCGCTCGATCGCACCATCGCCGAGGGGCTGCAGGACTCGTTCGCAGGGGCTGAGCCGATCGGACCCAAGCTCGCCGCAGCCGAGGCCGACAGCGAGCGTCCATTCTGGTCCCACGCGTTCGGAACACCCGCCGCCGATGCGCCCCTGCCGCCGGCTGCGGCCGCAACGCCTGCGCCGGGCGCATCCGGTGGTTCTGTGCAGGACGCGACGCCTCCCATTGCGATCGTCGCGCGCACGAGCGCACGGGCGTCGTCCCCATCCGCGCATCGGCCAGCGAGTCTCTGGCAGTTCGATCCGTTCGCCAACGAGGACACCGCCCTGCGCGGAGTGCTGGTGCACGAGTGTTTCCGCGAGGTCGAGTCGGCAGGGGCCTCGCTCTCGTCGAGCGCGGACCGCGACAGACTCGTCGCCCGCGCCGCACGGCGCGCCGCGGTGGAGAAGGGCGTGCCCATCCCGCCCGGGCTGGTGGCGGAAGCGACCGCACTCCTTGCCCGCACCGCGCTCGGGCCGCTCGGCCGTGAACTGCGCTCCGGTTCTGGAGTCCGCGTGCACACCGAGCTTCCCTTCGTGCGCGCCACGGCCGACGGGCTCGTCCACGGCCGGATCGACCGCCTCGAACTGCTCGAGCGCGACGGTGAGGTCACGGGTGCGGTCATCGTCGACTTCAAGACCGGTGCCGTGAACTCCACGCCCGAAGCGCTCGCCCGCAAGCAGCGCGACTACTTCGAGCAACTCGAGGGCTACGCCGCGGCGGTGTCGGAGATGTTCGTCCTCGATCGCTCCGCGATCACGCTCAAGCTCCTCTTCGTCGACCGCGACGAGGTCGCCGCGCGCGGCGCCGGCTGAGCGGGGACCGGGTGTGTAGGCTCGGGGTGTGTTCCGTTCGTGACGGGCGGGATTTTCTCACGGAGAGCACGAAGGGCACGGAGGGATCTTCGAGAGAGTCCACGGTGCCATCAGTGGCGGCATTTTCGGTTCTGCGCTGGATCCAATGGATGGTCGCACAGGTGGCTGGGTGGTTTCATACAGGATCCAGTGTCGGATCCATGTCGGATCCATGTCGTATCCATGGCGGATCGAAGGCGGATCCATGGCAATCAAATGGGCTGTGGCATGGATTTTGGGGCGCTTCAGGCAATCGTGTGGGTTGAGACCGGCCTCGGGTGGAGATCCAGCATGCGGAGACGGAACGGGCCGCGACAAGGACCGTCGGGGTGGGGTCTCGCGTGGTTCGGTCTACGCGGCTGATGTCAGATTCCGTGCTGCACTTTTCTGACAACAGAATTGCGGCGCTTCGGGAGATCGTGAGGGCTGAGACCGGCCTTGGATGGAAGTCCGGCCCGGCGAGTTGGAAGCTGATCGCGTCCCAGAGCGCTCGCGGTTCCGGTACCCGCACGCCATCCGCGTGATCCGCTGAATCCGCGCGTGCATCGACTCCGACGCCCCGTCCGGCCGATCGATCACGACCGCCTCGACGAGCGCGGTGAAGCGCGAAC
>CAIOCH010000549.1 GCA_903856525.1 uncultured bacterium
CTCGGCGCCCTCCTCGAAGGCGAGCTCGCGCAGCGCCTCGATGTAGAAGCCGTTCTCGTAGTCGCCCGCGGTGCCACCGACCTCGACGAAGACGACATCGGCCTGCCTGCCGTTGTTGCCCGTCATCGCCAGCTCGCGCAGCCGCATCTTCACCACGCCGGTCACGTGCGGGATCATCTGCACATCGCGGCCGAGGTAGCCGCCGCGGCGCTCACGCTCGAGCACCTCGGTGTAGATCTGGCCCGCGGTGACGAAGTTCCTGCGCGTCAGGTCCTGGTTGAGGATGCGCTCGTAGGTGCCGAGATCCATGTCGGTCTCGCACCCGTCGTTGAGCACGAACACCTCGCCATGGCGGTACGGGTTGAGCGTGCCCGAGTCGATGTTGAGGTAGCCCTCCATCTTGATGGGGGCGACGGAGAGTCCCTTGTCCTTGATGAGCTTGGCGAGCGAACTCGCGAAGATGCCCTTGCCAAGACCGCTCATCACGGTGCCGATGACGACCACGAACTTGGTGCGGCCGCGCTGGTAGCCGGCTGGAGCGGGCGAGTGCCACTCGGTGCTTTCTTCACTCTTTCCGAACTGGGAAAGGAAGCCGCAGCTGTCGATGGGTTCAGGGGCGTTGGCGTCCGAGTGGGGCATTCCCGAATGTAGTCAGGAATGGGTCGGAATTGCAAGCGGGATTATTGGCGACCGGCCGACTTCCATCGGGCGAGGAACGCGGCGTACTGCTCCGGGGTGTCGATGCCCTGACTGGTCACTTCGCGCACGGCGACGGCGATGCCGTGCCCGTGCTCGAGCACCCGGAGTTGCTCGAGGCTCTCGGTTTCCTCCAGGGCCGACGGCGGCCAGGACACGAAGGTGGGGAGGAAACTCGTGCGGTAGACGTACAGGCCGACGTGGCGCAGGGGGGTTGCCCGCGCGGGGGCGCCTCCCGATGCGACCTTGGCGGCGTCGCGGTGGAGCGGGATCGGGGCGCGGCTGAAGTAGAGGGCGCGGCCACCGAGACCGAGGACAACCTTGACGAGGTTGGGATTGGCGGGGTCCTCGTCGGCGCCGAACGGCGTGGCGACGGTGGCGACATCGGCCCACGGCGAGGCATGGAGCAGGTCGACGGCGGCGTCGATGACCTCGGGCTCGATCTCGGGTTCGTCGCCCTGGATGTTGACGAAGACGTCTGCGGCGACTTTGGTGGCGACCTCGGCAAGTCGGCTCGTGCCGTTGGGGTGATCCTCGCGGGTGAGGATGGCGGTGCCGCCCGCAGCCTCGACCGCGGCCACGATGCGCGGGTGGTCGGCGGCCACCACGATGGCGTCGAGGCTGCGCGCTTGCCGTGCCTGCTCCAGCACATGCACGATCAATGGCTTGCCTGTCCCGTTTGCCAGCACCTTCTCGGGAAAGCGGCTGGAGGCGAGGCGGGCGGGGATCACGCCCACGGTGCGGGGGTGTGGTGCTGCGGAGGCCATCGGTGCCGTCCGACGATCAGGTCGGCATGTCCTTCATGAGGGCGTCGATCTCCTTGCGCTTGGTGCGGATGTCGCGGTAGGAGATGTCGCGGCGGACGATGGCGGAGCAGATCTCGCCGGCCTCGCGCGCATAGGCGCCGTTTCGCTCGGTGCGGCCGAGCTCCATGAGCGCGACCATGAGGTCGTACTTGATGGGCAGTTCGCGATCGCTCTCGCCGGCGCCGAGGCCCTGCAGCGCCTCGCGGTACTCACCCACGGCCTCGCTGTGCCAGCCCTCGGCGGAGAAGCACTTGCCCAGCATGTGGGTGGCGAAGATGCGCAGCTTGGCCTCGTCCTTGCAGGACTGGAACATGGCCATGGCGTCCTCGTAGTTGCCGAGTTCGTACTCGATGCGACCGAGTTCGGCCTTGATCGAGCGATCGGTGGGGTACGCCTTCTGGCGCTCGCGCAGTTCGCGCGCCTCGACGTCGAGGAGCTGGGCGCGCAGGTCGGTGTGGGCGTTGCGCGCATCCTCGCTGTCGGGGTTCGACTCGGCTGCCTTGAGGGCGGCGGAGACCTTGCGGCGCAACTGGGCCACGCGGATCTCGCCTGCCGACATCTTGAAGCGGTACTCGCGGGTGGCCTCGTAGCCGGCAAGGAAGACGGTCACCGCCTCCTCCTCCGACTCGGGAGTGGCCTGCTTCTTGAGGAGCGCGCCGAGCTTCTGCACCGCATCGGGCGCCGCGGGGTTGGCGGCGTAGTCGGCGCGGGCGCGCTCGAGGATGCGCGCCTCGGTCTCCTCGCTCTGCACGATCGCGTTCTGCTCCTGCAGCTGCTGCTGCTTGGCGGCGTCGCGGATGTTGGAGCGGAAACCGCCCGCCTGCGTGGCGTCGGTCTTGTCGTAGCCACCTTGCTTGAGGGCGTGGCGGGCGGTCGTTTCCTTGAGATCGGTGGCGAGCTGGGTGTCGCTCGGGTCGACCTTGAGCGCCTCCTCGACGCAGGTGAGTGCCTCGCCCGTCGCCTCGATGGCCGCGAGCAGGCCCTTGGCCTTCATCCAGCCGGACTTGCTGGGCTTCTTCTGGCGGCGCAGGACATCGAGCGCCTTGGGCCCGATGAACGGCGAGTAGTCGAGCTGGCTCGCCTTGGCGGTCGCCTCGAGCAGGCGGAACAGGTTGTCGGCATTGAGGAGATCGCGCATCCAGACGTACTCGGCAAGCGCGAACTTGTCGATCGGGCTGGGGCCGTCGAGCTCCTTCATCTGGTCGCGACCGGCCGGCTTGCCGCCCGCCTGGTTGAACTGGAGGGCGACCTGGTACATCGCCTTGTGCTGGTCGATCGAGCTCGGGTCGAAGCGGAAGCCCTTCGCGTACAGCATGAGCGCGTACTCGTGGTTTCCGGTGGCTGCGATGGTGCGGGCGTGCTCGAAGAACTTCCGAGCCTTGTCGGGTTGGGCGACGAAGCCGCCCGACGCTGCAGCGGGGGCTGCCGCGGGTGACGTCTCGGCGCCTTCCGCCGGCTTCTTCTTGCCGAAAGAGAAAAGACCCAAACCTGGCTCCTGCACTCGGGTGGCGATGGACCTCGGGATCGCGGTCAGGCGCCCGAGGTGGGACTCCGCAGGGTACCTTCTGGGCGGGGTTTCGGTCAAACCCACCTGCGTCGCGGGTAGTATTCGCGCAATGGCAGCCGAACGAGGCATCGTTTTCCACCCCAGCCCTGTTTTGCGGCAGAAGGCGCGGCCCGTCGAGCGGGTCGATGGTTTCGTCGCCGAGTTGGTGCGCGACATGCACCGATTGGCACGGGAGTACGACGGCATCGGCCTCGCTGCACCCCAGGCGGGCGAGAGCCTGCGCATCTTCGTCACCTGCGCGCTCTACGGTGAGCCCGAGCGCGTCTTCATCAACCCGCGCCTCGAGCTCAAGGGCGAGATCGTGGGCGGCGAGGAGGGATGCCTGAGCCTTCCCGACATCCGCGCCGAGATCATGCGGCCGCCGCAGGCCAGGATCACCGCGATCGATCTCGAGGGCAACGAGTTCAGCCTCGAGCGCGACGGCATCTGGGCGCGCGTGTGGCAGCATGAGTTCGACCATCTCGAGGGCACGCTCATCATCGACCGCATGCGGCCGCTCGACCGGTTGGCAAACCGCCGCGCCCTCCGCGACCTCGAGCGCTCCGCCGGTGGCGGACGGGGGCGCTGAGTGCGCATCGTCTTCCTCGGATCGGGTGCCTTTGGCGTACCCACGCTCGAGTCACTGGCGGCGCGGCACGAGGTGGTGGCCGTGGTCTCGCAGCCCGACAAGCCCGCGGGCAGGGGCAAGGTGCTTACGCCCACGCCCATCGCGGTGCGGGCGGCGGAGCTGGGGATTCCCGTGCTCAAACCCGCCGACATCAACGAGGCGTCGGTCCGCGAGACCGTGCGCGGCTTCGGTGCCGACGCGTGGGTGGTGATCGCCTTCGGGCAGAAGCTCTCGCGCGAACTCCTCGACGGCGTGTTTGCCGTCAACCTGCACGGATCGCTGCTGCCCGCCTACCGCGGCGCGGCGCCGATCCAGCGGGCGGTGATGGATGGGTGCGCGGAGACCGGCGTGAGCGTGATCTCGCTCGCGGAGCGCATGGACGCGGGATTCGTGTTCGCGACGCGGGCGCGGGCGATCGGCGCTCGCGAGACATCGGATGAGGTGCACGACCAGCTGGCGCTGCTCGGGCCCGAGGTGATCGAGGATGTCCTCGCGCGCCATGCCGCAGGCACGCTGGTGGGCGATGTGCAGGACGAGTCGCGCGCCACGCGGGCGCGCAAGCTCTCCAAGGCCGAGGCGACGGTCGATCTCGCGGAGCTCGATGCGCACACCGCCCGCGCGCGGATCAACGGGCTCAACTCCTGGCCGGGCTGCACGGTGGTGATCGGGGATTTGCCCGTGAAGCTTCTTCGGGTCTCGGAGTGCGAAGGAGTCGGTGGGGGGCCGCCGGTGCTCGGCGCCGACGGCGTGGTGCACGCACGCGCGGGTGCGATGCACATCCTTGAGATCCAGCCCGTGGGCGGCAAGCCCATGACCATTGCGGAGTTTCTCAACGGGCGACCGAGGCTCGTGGGCTGCGCGGTGCGGCCGTTCGTGGCAGCGGGCGGCTGAGCCGCGTGGTTCCGAGGGACTTTCGAACGGCTCGCCGAGTCGAGCGTCGTGCTTGGAAACGCCGATAGATCGGCCCAATGCCGTTCGAGCAGCTGCTGTTCGACTTCGCCACGCCGTCGCCGCGGGAGAGACCGCGGCCGCGCGGCGTTCGCGCGCGTCCCCGACGCCCGGCGCACGCACCCGCGGTCCAACCATCGCGGCCGGTCGCGCTCGCACTGATCGACGGCAAGAAGGTGATGCCGCAGCCACCGCGGGGGATCGACCACGATCGGCCCGTGCAGCGGCGCTACGACGCGATCGTGGAAGACTTCCTGGCGCAGCACGGCCTGCGCGTGCGCTGCTGGCGCCGCTCGCTGTCGGGGCTCGCCACGCTGCGCGTCTTCCGCGATGGTCGGCAGGAGCGCACGATCGAGTCGCCCTATCCCACGAGCCCGCTGCGGCTGGCGATCTTCCTGCACGAGGTGGGGCACCATGTGATCGGCCTCGGGGTGTTCCGGCCGCGCTGTCTCGAGGAGTACCACGCGTGGCGATACGCGATCGAGCGCATGCGCGAACTCGGCGTGCCCACCGACGGCACGGTGCAGCGGCGCTACGAGCGCGCCATGCGCTACGCGGTGTCCAAGTCGACGAGGCGCGGGATCCTGCGGTTGCCCGCGGAGCTGCAGCAGTTCGCGGGGTGATCCGCGCTCACACGATCAGCATCGCATCGCCGTACGAATAGAAGCGATAGCGTTCCCGCACCGCGGTGGCGTAGGCCTCGCGCATGAGTTCCATGCCGCAGAACGCGCCCACCAGCGCGAGCAATGTGGAGCGGGGCAGGTGGAAGTTCGTGAGCAGCGCGTCGGTGAAGCGGAAGTGGAAGCCGGGGGAGATGAGGATGCCGGTCGATGCCGCGATGGCCCCGCCACGATCGAGTGCGTTCGCCGGCAGGCTCTCGAGGGCGCGCACCGTCGTCGTTCCGACGGCCACGATGCGCGCGTTGCCGCTCTGACGCCGCGGCGCGAGCGCACGCAATTGCGTGATCGTGTCGGCCGAGACCGCGTAGTGCTCGCGGTGCATGGCGTGGTCGGCGAGATCCTCCGCCTCGACGGGCTTGAAGGTGCCGGCGCCGACATGCAGGGTGACGGCGCTGCGGCCGATGCCGCGCGATGCGAGCTCGGCGAGGAGTCCGTCGGTGAAGTGGAGCCCCGCCGTGGGCGCCGCAACGGATCCACGCTCGCTGGCGCGGGCGTACACCGTCTCGTACTCGGCGCGGTCGGCATCGTCGTCAACCTCCTCGTGGCGGTCCTTGCGTGCCTTGAGGATGTAGGGCGGCAGGGGCGTGAGCCCGGAGCGCTCGAGGATGGCTGCGATGTCGCCGCCGCCAGCTCCC
>CAIOCH010000550.1 GCA_903856525.1 uncultured bacterium
CGATTGTGGAGGCTTGTCTGATGGCTGGCTGTTACATGGCGCGCACGGGCCCTGGAGGTGTGACTCGTGTCGACGGACCCTACTCGACGAGCCAAATGCGGGAGCTCGCGCGGACAGGTTAACTGGGGCTCTAGAGCGTGTTATGCACTCATGGCAAAGCACCGCGCCAGCATGATGCACGCGAACACCGCGAAATGAAGCCCCGCGACGGTCTTCGGCAGCCGCTCGAAGTCCTTTGCCAGCCTGCGGAAGCGCGTCATCCACGCGAAGCTCCGCTCCACCACCCAGCGCCGCGGGAGCAGCACGAAGCCGCGCTTCGCCTCGGAGAGCTTCACGACGTGCAGCATGATCCCGTGGTCCTCCGCGTCGTCCTGCGCCTGTTCACCGGTGTAGCCCTGGTCGACGTACGCCAACGCGACGTTCCGCCCCGTCGCGTTCTGCACGGCCTTCGCGGTGCGCCGCACCTGCGAGCGGTCCTGCTTGTCGGCGGGTGTGACGTGCAGCGCCAGCAGATGGCCGAGCGTGTCGACCGCGATGTGGACCTTCGAGCCCTTCTTGCGCTTCGCGCCGTCGTACGCGCCGCGGTGGCCGCTCTCGGGCGTGCTCTGCAGCGTGCGGCTGTCGATGACGACCGCCGTCGGGTTCGCCTCGCGGCCCGCCGCGATCCGCAGGATCTCCCGAAGGTCGTGCACCATCTCCTCGAAGACGCCAGCCTTGATCCAGCGCTGGACCTGCTGGTAGACGGCGGCCCACGGCGGCAGGTCGTTCGGGATCATGCGCCACGGGGCACCGGCGCGCACGGCCCAGCGGAGGGCGTTGTAGATCTCGCGGAGATCGTGCTCCCGCTGCGGCGAATCCTCGCGGATCAGCGCGAGGTACGGCGCGACGAACTCCCACTCGTCATCCTTGACGTCCGATGGATACGGCTTCCTTGCCATGCGATGTCATCGGCAAGACGGAGCCGGAGTGCATAACACGCTCCAGAGGACGAGCCCAGAGGAACACCGACGGGGAGGACCCCCGCGCGGGCCGCGCTCAGCGAGCGTCGCGAGCCTGGTGCAGGAGCTCACCCAGCTTGCGCTTGAGGAGCGCAACCCGCAGCAGGCTGCGCACGCGGGTGAGCAGTTCGAGCTTGTTGACCGGCTTGGTCAGGAAGTCGTCGGTACCGCTCTCCACCGCGCGTTCATGGTCGCCCACCTCATGCAGCGCAGTGACCATGATCACCACCATGTCGCGGGTGGCCGGATCGCTCTTGATCTTGCGGCAGACCTCGAAGCCGGACATCTTGGGCATCATCACGTCGAGCAGCACGAGGTCCGGCTTCTCGCGGGCGATGGCGTCGATTGCCTCGAGGCCGTCGCGGGCGGTGTACAGGGCGCAAGGCAGGCTCTCCAGATAAGCCTGCATGAGCTCGAGGTTCTGCTGGTTGTCGTCGACCAGCAGGATCTTCGCAGACGAGAGATCGGTGAGCGCGGATTCGTCGATGGCGGGAAGCTGCGAACCAGACATGCGGGGAGTCTAGCACGAACCACCGCGGCGTTTGCCCGCGGAACGGGCCTCAGACCCCGAGCGCCCGCGCGGCGAGATCCACCGGATGCAGCGCCTCACGCGCCGTGCCGTCGTGGATCTGGTGGCGACAACTCGTTCCCGGAGCGCACACCACCGCATCCGCCGCGCCGCGCACCGCGGGAAAGAGGCGTTCCTCGCCGATGCGCATGGAGAGCTCGTAACGGCGGTCGACGTACCCGAACGAACCGGCCATGCCGCAGCAGCCGGTGTCGAGCACCGACAGCTTGGGGCCGAAGATGCGCCGCAGGAAGCGTGCGGAACTCTCCGTGCCCCACAGCGCCTTCTGGTGGCAGTGCCCGTGCAGGACCACGCGGTCGCCTTGCGCCGGGAGTTCGGGGCGCCGCGGATGCGCCTCCCAGTTGCGATCAAGGAACTCCTCCACCAGGAAGGTCTGCATCGCCAGCGTGCGCCGACGTTCCATCGCGCGGTCGTCGGGCATCTCCGGTGGAAGCTCGAGCCAGTCGTCGCGGATGGCGCTCGCGCAGCTCGGCTCGAGCACCAGCACGGCCTCGGCCCGGGTCGACTCGAGCAGCTCCGACAGCGCCTGCGATGCACGTGCGATATCGCGCCGCGCCTCCGCGAGCATGCCCGTGGAGATCAGGCTCCTGCCGCAGCAGCCGACATCGGCGAGCACGACGCGGTATCCGAACGCCTCGAGCAGGCGGACCGCCGCGTGCCCGATGCCCGGCTCGTTGTACGCACTGAAGCAATCGCCGAACAGGATCACGCACCGCTCGCCCGCCGCGGGCGTGCGCCGCCGGAACCAGCCGAACAGCGAGGGGCCGAACGCCGGAATGGACCGCCGCGGATCGACGCCGAGGAACATGTGCGCGAGCGACTTGGCGATACCCGTGGCGTTGACCGCGTTGGCCACGCCGTGGAACCGCGACCCGAGCGCGTTGAGCCGGCGCACCTGCCCGAACACCCGCGTCGCCAGCGGCACTCCGTGCACCGCATGACGCTGCGCGGTGTACTCGGCCTTGAGCTTGGAGATGTCCACGTTGGAGGGGCACTCCGTCTTGCAGGCCTTGCAGGAGAGGCAGAGGTCGAGCGTCTCCATGGTCTCGGGATCGGCCCAGCGGTCCTGCGACAGCTGCCCCGTGACCGCCAGGCGCAGCGCATTGCCGCGGCCGCGCGTCGCGTGCCGCTCGTCCTTGAGCGCCCGGTAGGACGGACACATGGAGGTGCCGCCCGCGGTGCGCCGGCAGAGCCCGGCTCCGTTGCACGACTCGATCGCGTGGTCGAACCCCTCCTCGCGCGCGTACGAGAAGTACGTGTCGACGATCGGCGGATGTGCGTCCTCGCCGTGTGGCGCCACGCGCAGGTTGCTGATCATGCGCTCGGCGGGGCCGGTGTCGACGATGTTGCCGGGGTTGAGCACCCCGCGCGGATCGAACGCACGCTTGACCTCACGCAGCGCGTTGCAGATGGTCTCGCCGAAGTACTCGCCGAGCAGGGGCGAGCGCACGCGGCCGTCGCCGTGCTCGCCCGACAGCGCGCCTCCATAGCGCGCCACGAGCTGCGCGATGTCGCGCGCGATGCGGACCATGATCGCCCGATCCTTGGCCTCGTGGATCGCCACCAGCGGACGGATGTGGAGGCAGCCGACCGACGCGTGCGCGTAGTAGGCGGCCGTCGTGCCGTGGTTCGACACGATGGTGCGGAAGTCCTCCACGAAGTCGGGCAGCCTGGAGGGGCACACCGCGGTGTCCTCGACGAAGGTGAAGGGCTTGCGGGCCCCGGGCACGCCGTGCAGCAGTGGTTCACCCGCCTTGCGGAGCTTCCACGCCTTGAGCCGCTCGGCGGCGCCCGTGTAGGTCGACATCGGCTCACCGGGAAGCGCCGCGCGCAGCGCCTCGAAGCGGGATGCGATGGCGGCCGCGTCGTCGGCGAAGTACTCGACGTAGAGGACGGCGCCGAGACCACCGCTGGGCGGTTTGGGCATGAGCTCGACGTACTGCCGGTACTCGTTGTTGCGCATGGCCACGTCGATCACCACATCGTCGACGAGTTCGACCGCCGCGGGCTTGGTGTCGAGGATGAGCGCCAGCCGCGCCAGCGATGCGCGCACGGTCTCGAAGCCGATGATCGCGAGGCCACGCTCGCGCGGGCGCGGGACCAACGTCACCTCGGCGCGCAGCGTCGTCGCCAGCGTGCCCTCGCCTCCGCACACGAGGTGCGCGAGGTTCACGCGGTCGAAGGTGCCGGCGGTGCTCCGCTCCAGCTGGTCGAGGAAGATGTCGAGCGAGTATCCGTCGACATGGCGCAGGATGCGGGGGAACCGCGCACGGATCTCGCCGGCGATCGGACGCACGATGCCCGCGAGACGCTCTGCCAGCGCCCGCTGCGCGGGATCGCGGTCGCAGCTTCCCTCCTCCAGACGGTGCACCGAGCCGTCGGCGAACGCGACATCGAGCGCCACCAGATTCTCGACGGTGCGCCCGTAGAGGATCGAGTGCGCGCCCGCGGAGTTGTTGCCGATCATGCCGCCGATGGTCGCGTGCGAGCTGGTGGCGACATCGGGCCCGAACATGAGTCCGTGCGGCGCGAGCGCCTCGTTGAGCTGATCGAGGGTCACCCCGGGCTCCACCACGGCACGGCGGCCGGAAACGTCGACCGACACGATCCCGCGGCAGTACTGCGAGAAGTCGACCACCACCGCCTCGTTCACGCTCTGTCCCGCGAGCGCGGTGCCCGAACCGCGGGGAAGCACGGCAACGCCCTGTTCCGCGAGATAGGCGAGCACGCCCTTCGCGTCCTCAACCGAATGCGGCACCACCACCCCGATCGGCTCGACCTGGTAGATGCTCGCGTCGGTGGCGTAGAGCATGCGGTCGTGCCTGCCGAATCGGATGTCGGCCCGCCCCGCCGACCGGATCCCCGCCGAGATCCGCAGGCGCAGCGCATCGAGCGCATCGCCGCGTTCAGCGAGCGGAAGGCTGGCGGAGGATCCACGCGATGCGGTCGACGCGTCGTGCATCGATGCAGGATACAGGCGTCGTCCTGCGGTCGGAGCGCGTCACTTGGCGGCGGGCGCCGGCGCCGCGAGCTTTCCCAGCAACTCCCGGATCTCACGCTCGGAGCGCGGCGACGATCCCTCCCACACGCCCGCGATCTTCCCATCGGGTGCGATCACGAAGGTGGTGGGAAACGCGCGCACGAGCCATCGCCGCGACGCCTGACCGTCGATGTCGAGCACGCACGGAAGGTCGACCTTGCGGTCGGCGAACACGGCGCGGATGCTCTTCTCCCGCTCGGCAGGCGTGCCCTGCTCGCCTGCATTGACCAGCATCACCTCCGCCCTGCCCGCGAACTCCCCCGCGAGCTCGCCAAGTCCGGGCAGCGCCCCGCGGCACGGTCCGCACCATGTCGCCCAGAAATCGAGCACCACGGGCTTCCCCTTCTGCGCCAGCAGGTCCCATTCGCCCCCGCCGAGCCTCGGCAGCGCGAGCGCGGGAGCGGGCTCCCCCGCCTTGAGCGCAGGCACATCGCGATCCTCCGCCGCCGCGGGATCGCGCGAGATGAGCGCGGCGAGTCCGTCCACCTTCTGCTTGCCCTCGGTGTCGAGCGCAAACGCGGCGTCCGCCGGCGCCTCCTTGGGCCGCTTTGCCGAGGAGCGGATCGTCCAGACCAGCTCGCCCCCTGCCTCCACCTCGTCGCCGCGCCGCAGCCGGCCCTCCGCTCCCTCGAGCAGGTGCGTGTCGGGATCGAAGTAGAGCACGAGCTGCTGGGAGTCGTCGTCCGATGCCAGCTCGAGCGCCTTGCAGGCCTGGCCGTCACGCTCGTCGTCGCGGACACGCACCGGCACCACGTCGGGCAATTGCGGCATGAGCTGCATGCAGACCTCGTCGACCGCATCCTCGCCGAGCGCGAGCGCGACCTCGGGAAACGGCAGGCCAGCCTGGAACGCGTTGAAGAGCGCGTAGAACGGCGACCCGTTGTCGCCCACGTCGAGGTAGGCCAACGGATTCGAGTCATGGGTGGCGACGATGCGTCCCTTGGCCAG
>CAIOCH010000551.1 GCA_903856525.1 uncultured bacterium
ACCTTGCCCTCTCCGAGCGCCTCGAGCGTCGCCTCCTGCTCGGCGTCGGTCTTGAAGCGGCTGAGGCTCTCGATGCGGAACGGGTATCCGCGGAAGCGGTCGCGGAAGCTGCGCTCGTGCTGCTCGCACAGCACCGTCGTCGGCACGAGGATCGCCACCTGCCGCCCCGCGTCGACCGCCTTGAACGCCGCGCGGATCGCGATCTCGGTCTTGCCGAAGCCGACATCGCCGCAGACGAGGCGGTCCATCGGCCGCGCGCGCTCCATGTCGCGCTTGGTCGCGGCGATCGCGGTGTTCTGGTCCTCGGTCTCGTCGTACGGAAACTGCGACTCGAACTCGCGCTGCCAGTCGGTGTCGGCGGGGAACGCCGTGCCCTTGGTGGCCGCGCGCGCCGCCTGCACGCGCAGCATCTCGCCGGCGAAGTCGCGCGCCGACTCCTCGGCCTCCTCCTTGGCGCGCTTCCAGCGGCGGCCGCCGAGCGTCGACAGCTTGGGCCGCGCGCTGCCCGCGCCCACGTAGCGCTGCACCAGCTCGATGCGGGTAGCGGGTACGTGGATCTTCGCGCCCTGGTCGAACTCGAGGGTGAGGAACTCCTGCGCCGGATCCGTGGCGGCCGCGCCGTCGGGCTTGATGAGCTGGAGCCCCACGAACCTCGCGATGCCGTGGTCGCGGTGCACCACGTAGTCGCCGGGCTCGAAGGTGAGGAACGCGTCCTTGGCGCGGGCGCCCGCGAGGGTGCGTCCGCGCCGGCGCACGGGAGCGCGGTGCAGGACCTCGCTCGCAGGAACCACCAGCATGCGCGTGGACCCGCGCTCGAGCACGAATCCGCGCGCAAGATGGCCGATCGGAAGCGCCACGGCGCCGACCGCGGCGTGTCGGGCCAGGAGCTCGGTCATGCGCGCGCGTTCGCCGTCGCTCTCGCACACGACCACCGCGATGCCATCCGCGCCAGACTCCGGCGCGAGCGCCGAAACCTCCCCCGCTGCGATCACCGCGTCCTCATGGAACGGAGGCACCACGCGGGCGCCGAGCCTGCGGGCATCGCCGCCTGCGGAGCCAAACGCGTGCATCTCGATGGTGGCCTGCGCCCGCTGTGCCAGGCCAGAGAGCGTGGCGGGCGGGCCAAACACGCCGCGGCTGTCGCGCACGCGGTCCCAGTAGGCCCGCGCCTGCTCGATGATCTCCGCCATCTCGGCGAGCACCACCACCGTCGATGGAGGGAGGCACTCGGCGAACGCCTGGGTTCCCGCACCCGTCCGCGCATCGCCAAGCACGGCGTCGAGCGCCACCGCCACCAGCTCCACGCGGTCGATCCTGCGGTCCGAGGCCTGCGTGGCGAGGTCGATCTCGAACATGCGCTCGATCTCGTCGCCGAAGAAGTCGAGGCGGATGGGCGCCGCACCACCCGGCGGACAGATGTCGACGATGCCGCCGCGCACGGCGACCTCGCCCGGCGACTCGACCGCGTCGACGCGGCGGTAGCCCCCCTCCACCAGCCATGTCACGAGTTCGGTCGGTGCCACGCGGGCGCCCGTCGCGAGGTCGCGCACCAGGCTCGACATGCGCGATGCACTCGGCACCGCCTGCATGAGCGCCGCGATCGGCGCCACGATCACCGGCGGAGGCGCACCCTCGCCCAACCGCCGCACCACGGCCAGCCGCGCCACCGTGAGGTCGGCGCTCGGGCTGGTTTCCCCAGGCAGCACCTCGATCGCGGGGAACGGCGCGGCATCGATCCCGAGGGAGCGCAGCTCCTCGACGGCATCGTCGGCCTCGTCGAGGTGGGCCACCACGTGCAGCACGCAGCCTCGGCCGTCGGCGCGCTCCGCGGCCGCCGCGGCCACCAGCGATGAAAGGCTCCCGGCCGAACCCTCGACCGCCGTCGTGCCACGCCGCTCGATGCAATCCGCCACCAGCGGCGCCAGCACCCGATCGAAGATGGGCGCGAGCGCCTCGCGCACGGAGGCCGTGCCGCCGCCGCTGCGAGCGGGCTTGGAGGTCATCGACGGCCTCGCGACCTGGGCGGCGTCCGATCGCGCGGAAGCCCCGGCGGCACTGCGTCGGATGATGTGCCCGCCGCATCGGAAGGCCCGTCGGCGACGTGGATATCCCGCCGGATGCCCTCCAAGGTTGCGTCGCCCACACCGCGGACGCGGCGGAGATCGTCGACCGATGCGAATGGCCCGCGTGCGGCGCGGTCCGCCACGATGCGGGCCGCGAGCGAAGGACCGACATCGGTGAGCAGCGCGACCTCGTGGGCGCTCGCGCGGTCGATGTCGATGCGATGGCGCGGCACCAGGTGCGCGGTCGGCCGACAGGCGGCTCCCGGCACCGCGGCCAAGGATCCAAGCCCGCCGAGGAGCGCCGCCGCCAGCGCCGCGGAACACGCGAAGAGCCCCCGCGTCACCCGCGACCTCCCGCGTCACGCCCTCCCGCATCGCCACCATCGGCATGCACATCGTCGTCGGGATCGGTGCCCCGGGCATCGCCATGCTCGAGCCGGTTGCGCGTGCGCAGCAGCGACTCGAGCACGGGCTTCGGGCGACCATCGCGATCGATCAGGCCATCGCTCGCCTGCGCCGTGTCCTGCAGCCGCGACCACCACACGCCTTCGATCCACTTGCGCGCCAGCGACACCTTGAGCATCTCGCCGCCCCAGCGCGCCTGCGACTCGGGAGTCCACGGTCCATGCCAGCAGCCGCCCGCACCGCCGTCACCGGAACTCGGCACACCGAAGCCCGACACGAACACCGGCAGTTCGCGCCCGAGGTAGCCGTCGAGGAGGTCGGCGATGGTCAGGAACTCACGCGCGGGATCCTGCCCGAGGGACTCGACCACGCGGACGCCCGCCGCGAAGAATCCGAGGTTCTCCCCCACCACGCGCTGCAGGAACGACGTCGGCCAGGCCGCACCCTTGGAGCCGCACCACTGCTCGGCGGCCGGCGACTGGATCTCGAGGATCGGCTTGGCATCCCGCCGCGCATCGCGCACCGCCGCAGTGGCCGTGCGGCAGAGCTCGATCATCCGCTCGATCCCATCGCCGCGCCAAGCGGGAAGATTCGCCCCGCTCACGCTCACGAAGAACGGAGTGACCGCCTTGTAGCGCTCGGCCACCGCGCGCGCGAAGTGCCAGATCGCCTCGCGGAACTTCTTCGGATCGGCATGCGCCGCCATCACATGATCGGGAATACCGCACGCGCCGCCGTGCTCGGACGGGCCGAAGTCGATGATCGGCCCGAGCACCACGGGCTTCTTCTCGGCGTGCGCCCACTGCACCCAGGCGTCGACCGCGCTGAAGTCGAGCTTGCCGGGACGCACCTCGATGCGCCGCCAAGGCGTGCGCAGCGCGATCACGCCGAAGTGCTTGGCGACCGCCACGGCAGCGCCACGCGGCGCGATGGACGGATCCACGCACACTCCGCACGAGCCGACCGCGGGCCCCCGCTTGGCGAACCGCCGCACGAACAGGAAGTGCGAGTGCCGCTCGGCCAGCCGCTCGCCCGCCGCCACACCCGTTGCGATCGCCGTGCGCGCAAGCCGCTCCGCCTCCGCGGCGTCGGTGGCGCGCAGCGCCGTGCGAAAGCCCTCGCGCGCCGCGTCCCACTGGTGCAGCGCCTCTCCGCTCAGCTGCGGATTCCACATCTGCCACGACTCGCTCTGCAGGATGAAGGCCTTGATGAGCCAGCGCGCGATCTCGATGAAGAGCTCGTACGGTTCATCCTGCGCGGGAAGGAAACAGGTCTGCAGCACGATGCGCCCCGCCGACCCGGCATCGACGAGGAGCGCCAATCCCACGGGCTGCTCGCGGTCCGCCACGCACACGATGTGGCGCGCTCCGCCGTGCACCCCTTCGACCACCACGCGCCCCGGAGCCGGACGGCCGTCGGGACCAACGAGATAGGCCGACTGCAGCGACCAGGATCCGTTCGATCCGGTGCCGTCGGGGCCCTTGGGGTCGTGAACGCGAAAACGCAGCATGGGAGATCCGACTGGGACGCGCGCGCACGCCGCTACTCCGCGCCACCCGCCGCGCATCGGAGTGTACCCTGTGCCCCGATGGTTTCCCCGACCCACGGACTTTCTGCAGCGCCTGTTTTCCGCACCTCCCTTTCCCTGCCAGGGCGACGCGAAGGAAAGGTGCGCGATGTCTATCGCACCGCCGCCGATCCCGCCGCGCCGCTCCTCATCGTCGCCACCGATCGACTGAGCGCGTTCGACGTGGTCATGCCCACGCCGATCGCGGGCAAGGGCTGCCTGCTCACCTCGATGAGCCTCGGTTGGTTCGGCTTCCTGCGTACGCGCGGCATCATCGGCGACCATGTGCTGGGAACCGACCTGTCTGGCGTCGCAGGCATCACCGACGCCGACCGCAAGGCGCTCGCGGGGCGCTCGATGCTCTGCCGGGCCGCGAAGGTGGTTCCGATCGAGTGCGTGGCGCGCGGGTACCTCGCGGGCAGTGGCTGGAACGAGTACCGCGCCAGCGGCACCGTGTGCGGCATCCCGCTTCCGAGCGGTCTGCAGCAGTGCGGCCGGCTGCCGCAACCCATCTTCACCCCCGCCACCAAGGCCGAGGAAGGGCATGACGAGAACATCTCCTTCGAGCGGGCGTGCGAGCTGGTGGGCGCACCGCTCATGTCCCGGCTGCGCGACCTCACGCTCGCGATCTACTCGGCGGCCGCGGAGTACGCCCTGGAGCGCGGTGTGATCCTGGCCGACACCAAGTTCGAGTTCGGCTTCGCCCTCGGCGCCGACGGCAACCCCACCAATGAGCTCATCCTCGTCGACGAGGTGCTCACCCCGGACAGCTCCCGCTACTGGCCCGCCGACGACTACGCGCCCGGCCGCGACCAGCAGAGCTACGACAAGCAGTTCGTGCGCAACCACCTCCTCGGCCTCGTGGCGGAGGGCCGCTGGAACAAGGAGGCCCCCGGACCCGCGTTGCCCGCCGATGTCGTGGAGAATACGCTGCGGCGCTACGAGGAAGCGCTTGCCAAGCTCGACCTCCCGCCGTTCCACGCGCCGCGCGGAGGCATGCGGTGAGCGCGCGCATCATCGATGGCAAGGCGCTCAGCGGCGTCGTGCGCGAGGCGCTCGTCACCCGCATCAAGGCAGCGGGCAGGCCAGTGCGCCTCGACGCCGTGCTCGTGGGCGGTGACCGCGCCGCGGGCATCTATGCCGAGAACCAGGCCAAGACCTGCGCCGCCGTGGGCATCGACTACCGGCTGCACCGCCTCCCCGACGGGGCCGGCTACGACGACATCGCGGGCCGCATTCTCCTCCTGAACACCGAGGAGGACGTGCGCGCCATCATGCTCCACCTGCCGCTCCCCGCGGGCGTCGACCACGAGCGCATCCAGGCGCTCATCGCACCCGACAAGGATGTCGAGGGCGTCAACCCCGCCAACATCGGCAACGTCGTCTACGGCCGCCGCAGCCTCGTGCCCTGCACTGCGCTCGCCTCGGTGGAGATGATCGAGTCGACGGGGGTCGAGCTCCGCGGCGCCCGCTGCGTGATCGTGGGCGCCTCCAACATCGTCGGCAAGCCCATCGCTGTCCTGCTGATGCGTGCAGAGGCCACGGTGATCTCGACCAACAAGTTCACCCGCGGCATCGCCGACCTCACGCGGTCCGCCGATGTGCTGGTCGCCGCGGCGGGTGTCCCCGGGCTGATCAAGGGCGACATGGTCAAGCAGGGCGCGGTGGTCATCGATGTGGGAATCAACCGCGTTGCAGGGCCCGACGGCAAGTCGCTCACGGTCGGCGACGTGGCCTTCGACGAAGTCCGCGAAGTCGCGGGGTTCCTCTCGCCCGTCCCCGGAGGCGTCGGCCCCATGACGGTCGCCATGCTTCTGCGAAACACGGTGGATGCCGCATTGAGGTGAGGGCGTCGGTGGTAGCATGGTTCCGCTGCCGCAGGCAGCACCAAATGCACAGGCTGCGCTCCGCAGCCCCACCGAAAGGACCCTCATGCTCGCCGTGACCAGCCTCATCGCCGCCGTGCTCCTTGCGCTCCCGCAGGATGGCGGCAAGCCCGTTCCCGCCACCGCCATCAAGCCGGCCGCTCCGCAGGCCGCGCCCGCCGCAGCCACCAAGAAGCTCGGGATCGGCGACCCCGCGCCCGCGCTGGCGTTCGATGCGTGGGTCAAGGGCGACAAGGTCGAGGGCATCCAGAAGGGCAAGGTCCACGTGATCGAGTTCTGGGCCACCTGGTGCGGCCCGTGCATCGCCGTGATGCCGCACCTCAGCGAGCTGCAGAAGAAGCACCCCGAGGTCGTCGTGGTCAGCGTCGCCGCCAGCGAGCGCGGCAGTGACGAGGCGGCCAAGCTCGAGAAGGTCAAGACCTTCGTCGAGGGCAAGGGCGACACGATGGGCTACCGCGTGGTGTACGCGGGCGACCCCAACAAGATGACCATGCCGTGGATGCGCGCGGCCGGCCAGCGCGGCATTCCCTGCGCCTTCATCGTCGACAAGGAGTCGAACGTCGCGTGGATCGGCCACCCGATGGAGATGGACGGCCCCCTCGAGCAGATCCTCGCCGGCAAGTGGGATGTCGCCACCGCCAAGAAGGCGCAGGACGAGCAGCGCGCCGCCGAAGAGGCGCAGATGAAGCTCATGATGGCGCTCCGCAACGCTGAGGCGAGCGGCGACTTCACCCCCGCCGTCGACACCATCAAGGAGTTCCTCGCCAAGACCCCCAACGACCAGCTCAAGATGCAGCTGGTGCAGATCCTCGCCGTGCGCATGGGCAAGCCCGCCGAGGCATGGAAGTTCGCCGAGGAGATCTACGCGTCCAAGAAGGACGACGCGATGATGATGAACGCGCTCGCCTGGATGATCGTCGATCCCCAGGGCGGCGTGACCGAGCCCAACCTCGACCTCGCGCTCAAGTGCGCCGAGGCGGGCATGAAGGCCTCCAAGGGCGAGAATGGCGCGCTCATCGACACGATGGCGCGCGTGGTCTTCCGCAAGGGCGACGTGGCCCGCGCCATCGAGCTCCAGAAGCAGGCCATCGAGAAGTCTGCCGACGGCCGCATGAAGGACGAGATGAAGACGACGCTCGCCGAGTACGAGGCGGCGCTCAAGAAGGCCTGAGTCGGCCGGGACGACGCTCCCGCATCTGCAGATCACACGACAGGCGCGCGGCTTCGGCCGCGCGCCTGTCTCGTTATGCTCCACCCCGTCATGGCCGCACCGCAGTTCAGCACATCCCTCACCGAAGGTCTCAGGAAGCACGTCGTCGTGGTCGGCGCCGGCATCGTGGGCGCGTCGACGGCGTGGCACCTCGCGCGCAAGGGCTTCGACGTCACGCTGCTCGACCGAGAGGTGCCCGCGGCCCTGTCCGACGGCGCCAGCGGCGGCAACGCCGGGCTTCTCTCGATCGGTCACTACCCGCTCACGCGCCCCGGCGTGTCGTGGCGCGGGCTCAAGTGGATGTTCTCGCGCACCGCACCGCTCTACATCAAGCCACGCCTCGATCGCGAGCTGGTGTCGTGGCTGTGGAACTTCCACCTCCACTGCAACCAGCGCTACCTCGACCGCTGCATGGAGGTGCTCTGCGCCATGGGCTGGCAGACCCTCGAGGTGCTCGAGCACATGCTCGCCGAGGAGCGCATCTCCTGCGACTACGCCCGTGATGGATGGCTCGATGTGGTGATGAAGCCGGAGAACATGGCCCACGCCGAGGCCGAGGCGCGCAGCCTCGAGAAGTTCGGCTACCGCTGGGAGCGGCTCGACGGCGAGGCGCTGCGCCGGCGCGATCCGTGCTTCACCGCCGAGGTCGCGGGCGCCATCCACATGAAGGACTCGGCGCACTGCGCGCCCAACGATCTGATCGCCGGGCTCATCCGCGCGCTGCCGCGGCATGGCGTCAAGGTGCGCTTCGACGCCACCGTCCGTGCGTTCCGCCAGACAAGGTCCGGCGCGGTGACCGCCGTCGAGCTCGAGGGCGGCGAGACGATTCCCGCCGACGCGGTCGTGCTGTGCGCGGGGGTGTGGAGCGACGCGCTCGGCAGGCTCGCGGGCGTACGCATCCCCATGCAGGGCGCCCGCGGCTACCACCTGCAGTTCGACTATCCCGCGAACGACGCACCGCCCGTGCCATCGACCGGCATGGTGCTGCACGAGACCTTCGTCGCCATCACGCCCATGCTGCGCGATGGCAGGCAGCAGCTCCGCCTCGCGGGCACGCTGGAGATCGGCCCCCTCGGTCAACCGTGGATGCCGGAACGCCTCGGCATGCTCGTGAAGGGGTCGCACCCGTACCTGCGCGGACTCGATGCACTGCAACCCGCGGGCGAGTGGGCGGGCTACCGCCCCTGCACCTCCGACGGCATGCCCGCGATCGGTGGCGTGCGTGGCCGCAAGGGACTGTTCATGGCCACGGGGCACGCGATGATGGGCATGACGCTCGGTCCCGTGACCGGCAAGGCGATGGCCGAGATCGTCGCGGGCGAGAAGCCCTGCTTCGATGTGTCGATGCTCGACCCCGCGCGGTTCGGCTGAGCGGCTGCGCGGACCCCGACACGGAGCAGTCAGGTCTCGGGCGATCCGTCCGCTGTCCCGTCATCGGAGTCGGCCTCGGACTCGAGTTCGTCGCCTTCGTCCGACTCCATCTCCACCGCGTCGAGCAGCCCGAGCGCCGCCTCGAAGGCCACCCCTGCACCCAGCCGCGCCGTCTGGTCATCGCGGTCGAGTGGTGGACAGAGCTCCGCGATCTCCACTCCGCGCACGCGCCCCGAGGCCATGAGACCACGGAACATGCGGCGGAACGACGAGTCGGGCGCAATGCCCATGGCCGTGGGCGCACTCACACCGGGCGCGAACGCGGCGGCGAAGACATCGAGGTCGACCGACAGCGCGATCTCCGCGTCGTCCACCCCGTCGCTGATCGCCTCCATCACCACATCGAGCGTGTCGATCGCAAAGCCATCGGCGTCGACGAGCGTTGCGCCCGCGTGCTCGGCCCGTGCGAACAGCAGGCTCGTGTTGCCCGCGCGCTGCACGCCGAGCGCGATGTAGCGGAACGATGCCTGCCGCGCGGTGCACCACTCCCACGCCTGGGTGAACGGCGTGCCCGAGTTGGGGCCATCGGCCGGGACCGGACGCAGGTCGAGGTGCGCATCGAAGTTGACGCATGCCGGCGGCGTTCCCGTCGCGCGCGCGATGCCGAGGAAGTGCCCAAACGCCTGGTCGTGCCCACCACCGAGGACGATCGGCAGCGCGCCCGCGCGCACGATGCGCTCGACGGCCTCGGCCAGCGCCTCCTGCGTCTCGAGCACGGAGCTGCCCGCCACGATGTCGCCGCAGTCGAGCACCGACACGCCCGCGATCATGGGCAGCGGCGCCAGCCGCGCCCGCAACCGCGCGGGACCGTCCGCCGCACCTGGCCGACCGAGGTTCATGCGCACACCGAGGTCGCTGGCGTACCCGATCAGGCACACCGTGGGATCGAAGCAGTGCTCCAGTCCATGCGCGAGATCGACGAGCTGCACACCCTGGTGCCAGCGCTGCACCTCAGGGGCTTCGCCATCCACGCGCCCCGTCCACGATGCGCGGAGCGCGGACGCCGGAGCCCGGTAGAGCGGGGAGAGCGCACTCACTTCTTCTTCTCCCCGAAGAGCCCGTCGAGCGCATCGCCCACGCCCTTCTGAATCGACTCGCCGGCGCCCTTCATCGCGTCTCCCGCGCCCTTGACCACATCCGCGGCGCCCTTGCCGAGGTCACCCAGACCCTTGCCGATGCCCTTGAGTGCCTCCTCGGCACCCTTGACACCCACATCGACCGCGCCGCGCAGTCCGTCTCCGATCACGCCACCGATGCCTTCGACCGCACCCTGCATGCCGCCGAGCACATCGGCGCCGAGGCCCTCGATGTTGGCGGCAATCACCGACTTCATCACCGATCCAATCACCACGCCCGACAGTTCGCTCGCGAGCACATCCACGCCGCCCTTCGACGAGAGGTCACGCACCACGAGGTCGGGCAGCTTCACCTCGACCACGCCGTCCTTGCCTCCGGCGATGTTGCGCAGGTTCACCACCACGCGCTCGAGGCGGAGCTCCTTCACGAGCGCCTCCTTCGACTCGCCGGCGGGCGGCTCCGGCTGCGGATCGGCGGGCTTGTCCGCCCCCGTCGCCTTCTTGAGGTTGTCGACGATCCGCTCGACGTTCAGTTTGCCGTCCGCGTCCTTCTCGATGTCGATCACCAGATCAGAGAGCGCGATGCGGTTGATCACGATCTTCTCGCCCGTGAGTTGCCCGAACGGCGCATCGACCTCGATCGCACCGAGCGACAGGAACTTGACGGGCGCGTATCCCTGCGGGTTGTCGACCTCGAGCCGCTCGACCGACGTCTTGCCCGACAACAGTCCGACCGAGACATCCCCCGCGCGCGTGGGCACACCCAGCGCATGCGACCCCGCGGTGCCGATGCCTGCCTTGACGATCGAATCGAGGAAGAGGATGCCGCCGACCACGAGCAGCGCGAGCACGAGGATGAGCGCGATGAGCGTGCGGCGGAGGACTCCGCCCCTCCGGACAGCGGCGCGACGAACGGACTTCTTGATCATGCGGGCAGAATACGGTCAATTGGCCGCTTTCCGCGGCATCCTGCGCCGCCGCAGGCAAACCGCTACCATCTCCCCCCCATGCTCGAACCCGACATGAATTCCCCCGAGGCCAAGCAGGCCATGGCGCACGTGAAGTCGCTCCTCGGCTTCATCGGCGACGACCCCTCGCGGGAAGGCCTGATCGACACCCCCGCCCGGGTCGTCAAGGCCATGTACGAGCACTTCTGGGGCTACCACGCCGATCCCTTCGAGCCGCTGCAGCGCACCTTCAGCGAGATCGAGGGCTACGACGAGCTGGTGCTCCTCCAGGACATCGAGGTCCACAGCCACTGCGAGCACCACATGGTGCCGTTCGTCGGCAAGGCACATGTCGCCTACATCCCCAACGGGCGCGTCGTCGGCCTGTCCAAGCTCGCGCGGGTGGTCGACATCTACTCCAAGCGCCTCCAGGTGCAGGAGAAGCTCACGGCGCAGATCGCCAACGCCATCAACACCACCCTCCGCCCGCACGGGGTGGCGGTGGTGATCCAGGCGCGGCACTTCTGCATGTGCTACCGCGGCGTGCGCCAGCCCGGCGCCGTGACCACCACCTCCAAGCTGCACGGGGCCTTCCTGACCAATCCCGCCGCGCGCATGGAGCTCTTCACGCTGCTCGGCCTCAAGCCCGACTGACGCGACTTTCGGCGGAAATCACGCACTCGGAGGCCCCTTCCGAGCCGATATCCTGCGCTCCCCGTCGGTTCCATCCGCCGGAAACCGCTCCACGGAATCGTCCATGTCCGAAGTCACCACCCCCTCGCCCTCCCCCGCCGCCCCGAAGAAGATGGACGACATCGTCGCCCTCTGCCGCCGCCGCGGCTTCATCTTCCAGTCGTCGGAGATCTACGGCGGCATCAACGGCTTCTGGGATTACGGTCCGCTCGGCGCCAGCCTCAAGCGGAACCTCAAGAACGCGTGGTGGAACGACGTCGTCGAGCGCGAGCTCATCGGTCCGGACGGAAACCCCGTCGACATCGTGGGCGTCGACTGCACGATCATCATGAACCCGAAGACCTGGGTCGCGTCGGGCCATGTCGGCGGCTTCAACGATCCGATGGTCGACTGCAAGGAGAGCAAGTCGCGCTACCGCGCCGACCATGTCGTCGTCCTCGGCTCGACCGCCCCGGGCGCGCGCCTCTACGCCTTCATCGAGAACGACGAGGAGCAGCGCGCCGCCGCCGTGAAGGGGCTCACCCGCTACGAGAAGCGCGACGCGCTCGACCCGGCCGTGCATGTGGTGCGGCCCTTCATGTCGATCAGCGCCGAGGAGCGCGCGCGCACCATGGGGCCGCACGCGAAGGAGGCCGGCACGCTGACCGAGCCGCGCCAGTTCAACCTGATGTTCGAGACGCACTGCGGCGCCATCCGCGACGAGAACTCGCTCGCGTACCTGCGGCCCGAGACCGCGCAGGGCATCTTCGCCAACTTCTGGAACGTGTGCGACTCGACCCGCGTGCGCGTGCCCTTCGGCATCGCCCAGATCGGCAAGGCGTTCCGCAACGAGGTCACGCCGCGCAACTTCACCTTCCGCAGCCGCGAGTTCGAGCAGATGGAGATCGAGTTCTTCATCCGTCCCGAGACCGCGAACGAGTGGTACCGGTGGTGGCGCGACTGGCGCTTCTCGTGGTGGCAGCAGATCGGCCTCGCCGGCGAGAACCTCATCCTCCGCGAGCACGACCGCGACGAACTCGCGCACTACGCCAAGGAGGGCGCGGGCACGAGCGACATCGAGTACCGCTTCCCCTTCACCGCGCCCGGCTTCGGCGAGCTCGAGGGCATCGCCCACCGCGCCGACTTCGACCTCAAGGCCCACGCCACCCACTGCGGCAAGGGCGACAAGATGCGCTACTTCGACCAGGAGAAGAACGAGCGCTACTTCCCGCATGTCATCGAGCCGTCCGCAGGCGCCGACCGCGGCACGCTGGCGCTGCTCTGCGAGGCCTACACACCGGATCCGTCGCGCGCCTCGGGCGTGTACATGAACTTCGCGCCGCGCATGGCACCCGTGAAGGCGGGCGTCTTCCCGCTCGTCAACAAGGACGGACTGCCCGAGATCGCCGAGCGCCTCTACCGCGACCTGCGCCGCAAGCACAACGTCGAGTTCGACGAGAAGCAGTCGATCGGCAAGCGCTACGCGCGCATGGACGAGGCAGGCACGCCTTTCTGCATCACCATCGACCACGACGGCGCGTCGAGCGGCACGGCGACCATCCGCCACCGCAACACCCAGGCACAGGACCGCGTGGCACTCGATCAGATCCCCGCGTGGATCGACGAGCGCGTCGGCTGAACCGCGTCATCGATGCGCGCTTCGGTCGATGCGCGTTTCAGCCACGGCGACAGCCAAGCCCAAAAGTGGCACGGCGCCGTGTGACTTTCCGCTTCACACGACGCCGGCCGTTGGTCCGTCGGACCCCTCTTCGGGGCTCCGTTGTTCATACGCAGCCGATCCGTTCACGGATCGCCCGTATGGGCGGTATCGACTGATTCGGAGGGGAGTTGAGCAGAAATCACCAAGATTTACTCGAACGCTTCCGATCGGCCAGCCCACCCACTGGCAGGGCCGATCCGCATGGTGCGTCCCCCTCCGCCCCCTGGTTGGACGACCCGCCCTGTGCGGAAGGGCCGCTGGGGGCAAAAAGCCCCACGCCGCCTTGCGGCGGCGTGGAACTCGTCCCTAACTGGAAGCATGCTCCTTGCGGAGGGACCCGTCGTGAGGAGTCGTCGGGTCACTGCTCCCATCGGTTGCCCTGGCGCTCATGGCACTCTCGTGCATTCGCACTGCGGGGCACCCCGGATCGGCCCCGCGCGGACTTCCAACGCAAGGAGTATCAGCATTCGGGCGGCGCCTGAACATGAGGAAACTCCCCCAAACCGGAATGCGACGCGCCGCGCGCTAGGCGAACAGCCGCTCGTCGACCAGCATCCCCTGCGGGATCGCAAGCTCCGCCGTGTCGACCATCGTGGCCACCGGATAGGCGCAGGCGTCGACCGCGAACGCACCCGCGGGCCTGTGGTTGCCCGAACGACCGAGTCCGCCGAACGGGAGCTTGCTGCTCGCGCCCGCGGTGCCGGTGTTCCAGTTCACGCAGCCGGCGCGGCACTCGGCGAAGAACCGCCGCCACTCGCCCTCGTCGGCGCTGAACAGGCTCGCAGCCAGACCGAAGGAGGTCGCGTTCGCCTGCGCGATCGCGTCGCCGAGGTCGCGCGCCCGCGCGAACTGCACGAATGGGCCGAAGATCTC
>CAIOCH010000552.1 GCA_903856525.1 uncultured bacterium
AGCTGGCCTGAACACGGCCGTTGACCGTTTCCACGCGGGCCGCGCGTCGCCTCGGCGGCATGCGGCCCGCGTGTCGCTCCATGGTTCCCGAGCACGGCGGCGCCGGCCCCGACCGGCTGGCGAGAGGGTTGAGGGGCGGGCCTGCCTTGGGCCGCGTTCGATTACGCTTGGGCCGAGGCGCCATGACCCCCCTCATGATCGCAGCCGTCCTCGCCGGAACCCTCGTGGTGTTCGGCTATCTCGTGGTCATCTGGTGGCTCGACCGCTACGAGCGCGAGCCGTTCTGGATGACGCTTCTCGTCTTCGCCTGGGGCGGTTTCGGCGGCACCTCGATGGGCTGCCTCTGCAGCATTCCGTTCGTGTTCGGTGCGACCGCGGCGGGGGGGGCGGAACTTGGACAGGCAAGCCAGGCGGACTTAAGCCGCACGTACGGGGGCGGAACTTGGACAGGCAAGCCAGGCGGACGTAAGCCGCACGTACGTGGACGAACTTGGACAGGCATGCGCGCGCGCGGACAGGTAAGCAGGCCACGCACCGAGCCAGCTCTCCACACCTGTTCGCGATCGATGAATGCCCCTCAACGGAACGCTATCTGCGCGAAAGAAAAGCAGCACTCGGCGAACCCGAGCTATTGCATCGTAGATTCGCGCCGTGGCACAGCGACGAAGCGACATCGTCGACGCCGGCAACCCCGGCGTCTATCACTGCGTCTCGAGATGCGTGCGCAGGGAATCGCTCCTTGACGATCCCGCACGCCGGGCGTGGATCCTCCACCGTCTCCAGTTTCTCGCGAACTGGATGGCGGTTGATGTCATTTCCTTCGCGATCATGCGCAACCACGTTCATCTCCTGCTCGCGATTCGTCCAGATGTCGCAGCGGAGTGGTCGGATCGCGAAGTGGCGGAGCGTCGCGTTGCAGTCATGCCCAACCGCCGCTGGAGGGCGCGTCACGGCATTCCTGCAGATGCTCCGCCGAGCAGCGCGGAGGTCAACGCCATACTCCACTGCCCTCGGCGACTCGCGGTCGCCCGAACGAATCTCAGCAGTCTCGGCTTCTTCCACCGCCTGCTGAAGGAGCCATGCGCCCGCCTATGGAACAAGGTTGATGGCGTCACAGGCCACTTCTGGGAGGGGCGGTTCAAGTCGCCGCGAGTGCTTGATCTTGAGGCGCTCGTGCATGTTGCGCGCTACATTGAGCTGAATGAGGTTCACGCCGGTTCAGCCCTGAGTGTTCCGGGGAGCGCGTGGACGTCTGCGAGCGTGCAGTGGGAGAGGCTCGTCGCCATCATCGAGGAGACGCGCACGCGCTGTGGTGACGAGGCGACTCCGGAGTTCATCGCGGACCAGGTGGCCCGACACGAGTGGGCTCCCGTATTCAGCTGTCGCGCGGGTGCCTTCTCCGCAGGCAGAGCGCCTCCGGATCCTCCGGGCCCCCCGGATCCTTCGAGTGTCGAGGGAAGGCATGAGCCCGATCGAAACTGGGCTGGCACGGCGCTCGGCTTTCGGTCGTGCGAGGTCAGGCTTGCCGCGTTTCTGCACAGCATGCATCTCGTCGGCCAACGACCGCATCCGCGAAAGCGCGGTCGGATTGCATCGTCGGGAGAGGGCCCGCTCGCGGCAGCTTTCCGAGCGGCGATTCGCGACATACGAGCTGATCGGAGACCCATGACGGCCATTCGGACCGACGGGAGCGCCCCGCCCGCCGAGACACTATTCGAGTGTGCGCTGCGTATGAGCCATGGCGATCAGCGGTGCTCCCTCGATTCGAGTGCACTTCCGATGCATGCGTCCGTGTTCGCGGTGTCGCGCGGGACCTGCTACGGCGCGGAGGACTCCGTTCGTCGCGAAGCCGAGCGCAGGGGGCGAGATCGGCTCTGGGTCGGTTACGGGCAGTTCGATGACACCGCCGCCTGACGAGGCGTGCTGTGCTGTATCCGGGAGAGTGAGCGAGCTCCTTGGATGCGAAAGTGCCGCCGGTTGCCCTCCAACCCCACCCATGGGCAACGCCAATGAAGCCTGTTGCGCTTCCGACGAAGTGATCGGGGACCCAGCGCCTCGCGCGGTCCCCATCGATTGGTTCACTTGTGCAATGGCTTGTGAGTGGATTGCCTATCCAGCTCTCCGCTTTACGGGCTCGGGCTTGCCTGTCCGAGATTCTCCCCGTCCCCGCGGGTTTGCCTGTCTGTCCAATCTCGCGCGTCCCGCGTCCAATCTCACCCCGGCTTGCCTGTCCAGTTTCTTCGAGATTTCAGCACCGCCGTCATGCCGAGATACACCACGCCCGCCAGCAGGAACCCAGTGAACCACGCATACGGATAGATCGCGTCCCACACCGTGGGATCACCCTTGAGCACCTTCACCGCGCCCAGGAACCCAGGGACGTTGGGCGCGATACCAAGCACGAGCGCCGTCATGGCGCGCCAGTTGATGCCGGCATAGCGGCCGGTCGTCCGGTAGAGGTCGGGCACGTCGAGCTCCCGCTTCCGCACGATCCAGTAGTCGGCAATCATGATGCCCGCGATCGGCCCGAGCAGCGCCGAGTAGCCCACGAGCCACTCGAAGATGTACGTGTCCGCGCTGGCAAGGAGCTTCCACGGCATGATCACGATGCCCAAGATGCCCGTGATCACGCCACCGGTGCGGAAACTGATCATCCGCGGCGCGAGGTTCGCGAAGTCGTTGGCGGGGCTGACGACGTTGGCGGCGATATTGGTGCTGATCGTGGCGATGGCGACCCCGAGCAGCGCGACGACGGCGATGGTCACCCGCATGGCGCCGGTCGCGATGATCGGCTCGTCCATGCCCGCAGGCGGCACGCTGCTCGTGATCTGCGACAGGACGACGACAGGGTCCCACAGCGTCTTCGGATCGACGCCCTTCAGAAGCAGCTCCGCGGCGCTCGTGATGACCACCGCCATGGCACTGAAGGCGACCATGGTCGTTGGAAGCCCGATCGTCTGGCCGAGCATCTGCTCGCGCTGGCCCCTCCCGAATCGCGTGAAGTCGGGGATGTTCAGGGAAAGCGTGGCCCAGAATCCGATCATGCCCGTCAGCGAAGGCACGAAGACCTTCCAGAACGCGGCGGTGTCGGCGAACGCCGACGGCCGGTCGAGCAGGGAGCCCACGCCGCCGGCGCGCATCACGATCCACACCAGCAGCCACAGCGCCATCGCCATGATGATCGGCGCCGACCAGTTCTCGAACACGCGCACCGCGTTCATGCCGTACAGGATGATGGCGATGTTGATGACCCAGAAGATCATGAAGGTGATCAACGATGGCATCGTCAGGCCGAGCAGGGTGGCGTCGCCGCCCAGCGAGGCGAACGATGGCCAGGCGGCCACCAGGAAGGTGCGCATGGCCTCGCCGCCGATGTAGGTCTGGATGCCGAACCATCCGCAGGCCACGATCGCGCGCAGCACTGCAGGCACATTCGCTCCGGTCGTGCCGAAGCTCGAGCGCGCGAGCACCGGGAAGGGAATCCCGTACTTCGTCCCCGGATGCGCGTTGAGCAGGATCGGGATGAGCACGATCAGGTTGCCCAGACCGATGGTGAGCAGCGCCTGCCACCAGTTCATCCCCTGCGCCACCAGGCCTCCCGCGAGCAGGTAGGTTGGGATGCAGTGGGCCATGCCGATCCAGAGCGCGGCGAAGTTGTAGGTCGTCCAGTTGCGCCGCGACTTGGGCACGGGCGCGAGGTCGCCGTTGAAGAGTGGGCTCGCGCCGATGTCCGGGGGCAGTTCGGCAAGTGCTTCGCGCGTCAGTTCGGGATCGTGCATGGAGGACCTCTCGGGGAGGGGTCTTCGACGGATTGCGTTGCGTTCCGTCGCAAATTCGGAGGCGGCTCGAAGGGCGGGCCCCGCATCCGCGGCGTTGCCCGTGCGCTGGCCGCGTTTTTGGATCGTCTACGGATCGTCTGTGGTCGGATCTCGCATGATCCGTCCTCATTGCCGTCGATCTAGACGCATGGACGGCCGCGTTCGTGTTCTACTCCCCCAGACGGACCCGTCCGACCGTTCCGTCCGACCGTTCCGTCCGACCGACGCGTCCGGCCGATGCGGCCGCCCTCGCCACGCAGCCTGCGACACCGGATCGATCGAGGATCGCCATGCTCAAGACCATCCAGGACGACAGACTCTGGCTGGTGAGCCAGCCCGATCACAGCCGGATCGCCGGTTACTTCGCCGCCCACTGGGGCAACAGCGCGTTCGCGTCCCCGGGTTCGTTCGCGGCGCCCACGCCCGTGGCCGATCCCGAGCGACTGCGCGCGGAGACGGTGCTCGCGATCGCCGAGCACGACAACGGCTGGTGGGAATGGGAAGCCACGCCCGACCTCTCGGCCGACGACGGCCTGCCCGCGGGGCTCGACGAAGTCCTTAAGGACCAGCAGGCGGGCATGGACCGCTGGCGCATGGGGCTCCGCCGCTTTCCGCGCAATCCGATGGTGAACCTGCTCATCGGCAGCCACGCCTACGCGCTGTACGCCGCGCGCGCGCAGGCGCACGCCGACCCGGCCTTCAACCACCCGCTCTTCTGGAAGGGCGCGCCGGAGAAGCTCTACCCCGGAACAGCCGAGGCGCCGCTCGCGTTCATGGCCGACCTCGCGAAGTTGCAGCAGGGGTGGATCGACGAACTTCGCCGCGACCCCGCCACGGCGGCGTGGCTCGATCCCGCGACGCTGTCGCCGCTCAAGCGCCTGCTGCAGATCTGCGACGGCATCTCGCTTTGGCTCTGCTCGGCGCTCGTCCCCGCGGCTTCCGGCGCCTCGCGCGGCATCGGCGAGGACGCGATCGAACTGCACGATGTGCCGCGCCGCGCGTGGACCGACCGCTGCACGATCGCCGTCACGCCGCTCGGCGGCAGGCGCGTCAAGTTCGATCCGTATCCGTTCGACATCGATCCGCTGCCGGTGCTGCTTCCGGCGCGCGTCGTCGAGCTTCCGGCGGACCCGCCCGCGCGCGTCCAGACCGCGCACTTCCACGCCGCGCACTTCCAGACATGGTGGCACGCGCGGCAGCCGCGCTCGGTGGAGTTCACCGTCGTGTCGGAGAAGTAGCGCACATGGATAGGCGAATTTCGGCGGTTCGGCAGCGCGCGATCAAGCGATGCGCAGGGCCAGCCGAAGCAGCGAGTCACCTCTCGGCGGACCCGTGCACAGTGGCGCGCCCCTTGATCAGATGAACTTCGCGAACGGATGGAAGCGGAAGCGGTTGCCGGGGTCGAGCTGCCGCTTGGTCGCCTTGACCATGGCGGCCATCGCCTCCGTTCCGAAGATCACGGATGGCACCGCGCTCCGGTCCGGATCGTCCGGCTGCGAATGCGTTCCGCTCGGGTCGATCGAGAGCCCGCGCACCGCGCGACCCTTGTCGACCACGCGCTTGGTGAGGTCGGCGATCGCCGCCCGCTCCTCCGCCGACTTCCCCTTCGCGTCGTAGATCGTGATGAGGTCGAGGAAGAACGCATGGTGGCAGTTCCCCGTCGGCAGCTTCGTCCCCGACATCGCGGCGCCGCCGAGCGCGCGGATCTCGACGATCGACATCGCGGCCTCGTCGAGCGGCGCCTCGGCGACCACGGTGTCGCACACGAACGCGAGGATCGCGTCGTCGGGAATCTCGTGGGTACCCATCGCGTGATACATCGACACGAGCGGATCGCCCTTCTGCGCCGCGATCACGGGCCACAGCGCGGCCGCGGTCTCGAACCATGACGACCAGTGGCCCTGCGCGACCACGGGCAGCTTCATCTCGGCGGCGAGGTCCTCCCACGGCTTGACGAACGCCGCGAAGTCGCCCGTGAAGGTGTCGTAGCAGATGAAGGTGGCGACCAGCGCCTTCGTGCC
>CAIOCH010000553.1 GCA_903856525.1 uncultured bacterium
CGACCACATCCGCTGCCTCACGCTCGCGCTCACCGACGGCGCGACGCCCTCGAACGAGGGCCGCGGCTATGTGCTGCGCCGCATCCTGCGCCGTGCCGTGCGCCATGGTCACCAGACCCTCGGCGTGCGCGGGCCGTTCCTCAAGGACCTCGTGCCCGCGGTCGTCGCCAGCCTCGGCGGCGCATTCCCCGAGCTCGCGCCAGCGGCCAAGCGCGTGGCGCAGCTCATCGAAGACGAGGAGATCCAGTTCGGCAAGACGCTCGAGCGCGGACTCGCGCTGTTCGCCGACGCCGCCGCGCGCGTGAAGAAGTCGGGTGGCACGCAGGTCGCCGCCGACGACGCGTTCCGCCTGCACGACACGTGGGGCTTCCCGATCGACCTCACGCAGGTCATGGCCGAAGAGGCCGGCCTCACCGTCGATGTCGCCGGCTACGAGGCGCTCATGGAGGCCGCGCGCGAGAAGTCGCGCTCCGCGGGCGGCGGCGAGACAGGCATGCACTTCCCGCCCGATGCGATCGCCAAGCTCGAGGAACTCGGCGTCAAGCCCACCGACGATTACGGCAAGTTCGGCGGCAAGCCCACGAACGCCACGCTCATGGCCATCTGGAACGGCAAGAACTTCGACGAGCATGTCGAGGCCGACAGCTCGGCCGCGCTCGCGTTCATCTTCGACCGGACCCCGATGTACGCCGAGATGGGCGGCCAGGTCGCGGACCACGGTTCGTTCCGCACCGACCGCGCCAGCGGCCACGGCGGCGCCATCGAGCGCTCGAGTGGCGGCAACGCCGTGTTCCTCGTCGACGATGTCCAGCGCGCGGGCAACTACGTGCTGCACATCGGCCGCCTCAAGCACGGCCGCATGAGCTGCGGCGAGGCGGGGCAGCTGATGATCGAGCGCGACCGCCGCGAGGCGATCCGCGCCAACCACAGCGCGACCCATGCACTCAACCTCGCGCTGCGCGCGGTCGCCGGCGATGAGGTCGACCAGAAGGGCTCGCTCGTCGACGACGAGAAGCTCCGCTTCGACTACGCCGCCAAGTCGGCGCTCAGCACCGAGCAGATCAAGGAGGTCGAGAAGCGCGTGAACGCCGCGATCGCCGCCAACCTGGCGGTCGACGCGCGCGAGATCCCGCTTGCCACCGCCCGCGGCATCAGCGGCGTGCGCGCCGTGTTCGGTGAGCGCTATCCCGATCCCGTGCGTGTGGTGTCGATCGGCGCCACCGTGGCCGAGCTCGTCGCCAAGCCCGACAGCCCGAAGTGGAAGGACCTCTCGATCGAGTTCTGCGGCGGCACGCACCTCGCGTCGATGGGCGAGGCCAAGCAGTTCGTGCTCGTGAGCGAGGGCGGCCTCGCCGCCGGCGTGCGCCGCGTGTTCGCACTCACGGGTCCGCGCGCGATGGCCGCGCAGATGGCCGCCGACGGCCTCGCGCAGCGCATCGCCGACGCCGCCAGGCTCGACGGCGAGGCGCTCGCGAAGGAGATCGCCGACATCGCCAAGATGATGGAGTCGCTCGAGCTCGGCGCCGTGGCCAAGGTGGAGCTCGACCGTGCGCTCGAGCCGCTGCGCGAGAAGGCCAAGGCCGCGCGCAAGCAGGCCGAGGGCGCCGCACGCGACATCGCGGTGGCGCAGGCGCGCACGCTCGTTGAGCAGCACGCCGCCAACGCGGGCAAGCCGCTCGTCGCCATGATCAACGGCGCCGACGCCCCCGCGCTCCTCGCCGCGATCGACGCGGCGCGCGCCAAGCTCACCGAGACGCCGATCCTGTTCCTGTCACCCGACTTCGACGGCGGCAAGGTCGCGATCGCGGCGACATGCCCGAAGAGCGCGATCGACAAGGGCCTCAAGGCCGGCGACTGGGTGAAGGCCGCGGCGCAGGCATGCGGCGGCGCGGGTGGTGGACGGCCGGACACGGCCCAGGCGGGTGGCAAGGATCCGAGCAAGACGCGGGATGCGTTGGAGGCGGCGGAGGCGTTTGCGAAGGGGAAGGGCTGAGCAGCCGAGCGCCTGCTCTGCCGTCGCCAGATCGACGGCGACCAGTCCGACCAGTTCGGTCGACCCAAGCTCCAGGCTCCTGGCGCGGCCCCGTGGGCTCCTTCATGCAGGCCTCGGACCTTTCGCATGGCCATCGTCGATGCGCATCGCCTGGATCGAAGTAAGCTCCGCGTGCCATTCGGCGGAGCTCCCCATGACCACGCACGCACGCATCCGCTTCTCGAGCTATCCCAAGACCGAGGCGCCTCCGCACTTCACCGAGTCGATCGTGCGCGTCTTCAGCGGCCTTTCGGCGCAGATCGCGACCACCCAGCTCGAGAAGGGACTGACCAGCGACGCGGTGCTCGCCAAGATCGCTCCGTCGCTTGTGAAGCTGGGGTTCGAGGTCGAGAGCGGCAAGTCCGCCAAGGACAAGGTCGAGCGCCCCGTGTTCTTCGGCGAGAACGGCGAGCCCGAGCTCCGCTACCAGATCGACGGATTCCACGCGCAGTGGAAGTGCGGCATCGAGGTCGAGGCCGGCCGCGCCTTCATGAGCAACGCCGTCTACCGCGATCTCATCCAGGCAGCGCTCATGGTCGACCTCGACTACCTGTGTCTCGCCGTGCCCGTGGTCTACAAGTTCCAGACGGGCGGGCGAACCGGCACCAGCCGCGACTACGAAAACGCCCGCGCCGTTGCGGACGCGCTCTACGGGCACACGCGGCTCCGACTGCCGTACCGGCTTCTCGTGATCGGGTACTGAGCGGGAGCCGAGCGAAGTGCCGCCCTGTCGGGCACTGCGGGCTCCGCCCTGTGTCAGCTTCCGTGTTCACCGATTCACCGCCCGACCTACAGTCCGCTCTGCCGTGCCCACACCCTCCGAGACCAAACCTCCCGACCTCCCCGAGCGCGAGCTCATCGACGCAGCCGTCGCGCATGTGCGCAGTCGCTGCATGGATCCGTGGGGCCTGCACGGACTCGCGCACTGGTGGCGCGTGAGGCACAACGGACTGCTCATCGCTGACGCGATGGGGGCGAACCCGCGTGTCGTCCGGCTCTTCGCGATCTTCCACGACTCGCATCGCGATGACGATGGGCATGATCCCGACCATGGTCCACGCGCGGCTGATTGGCTACGTGGCGTGCGAGGCGGCGATGCGGCAGCACGCGACGACTGCGACGCCGCAATTGCCGCACTTCGTGCGCTGACTGATATCGAGTTCGAATCGCTCTACGCAGCCTGCGAGCTCCACACGAGCACACTGCATCACGACGACCCGACCGTGGCCACCTGCTTCGTCGCCGACCGCCTCGATCTCTCGAGGGTCGGGCGTCGGCCCGATCCGCGCCTCATGCCTGCGCCGCGGCATGTGGTCGACGA
>CAIOCH010000554.1 GCA_903856525.1 uncultured bacterium
GCCCCTGAGGATGTGCTCGTTCGCCCAGTCGCGCTTGGCGGGGTCGCCGCTGTGGATGAACTGGTAGAGCACATCCATGTCCTCGCCCATGTAGCCGCCTGGATGGCGCACGAGGCCGTTGGCGCGGTAGTAGCGGTAGTACGAGGTGTTGGGCGCGACGGGAATGATCGCCGCGAGGCCTTCGACGCCCGTGGTCGCCGCCGCCAGGCAGAGCGTGCCGTTGTACGAGGTGCCGATCATGCCGACCTTGCCGGTCGACCACGCGGCCTCGACCTCGTCGCCGCCCTCGCGCGCGGTGTAGCCCTTCGCGCGGCCATTGAGCCAGTCGATGACGGCCTTGGGCGCGAGCGCCTCGTTGGCACCGCCGCAGGTCGGCGATCCATCGGAGAGACCGGTTCCCGGCGACTCGGAGTGCACCACCGCGAATCCACGGGGGACCCACTCGGCGATCAGGCTGCCGCTGATCCGCGTGCGGTTGGGGTTGAAGCCGAGCGGCGGTGGCGGCTCATGGGGCGTGGGCGCCTCGTCGAGTTCGTGCTTCGGATCCCAAACGAAATCGGGGCCCTCCTTGGCGGTCTCCGCATAGTACGGGCTGGTCTCGTAGATGACGGGGACCTTCAGGCCGCCTCCGGCCTGCTTGGGCCGGGTGACATGGACATGCATGCGGTCGCGTCTGCCGTCGCCATCGGTGTCGAACTCCGCCTCGACCCAGAGCGACTCGCGCACCCATTCCTTCGGATCGGAGAAGGCCTCGACCACCTGCGCCTGTCCGTCGAGGTACACAGGCGCATCTGCGGCGGGCGCGGCCGCGCAGACACAGGCGACGACGAACAACGCGTAGGAACGGGACCAGGACGGCGTACGGCGGATTGGCTTCTGCAGGTGCATGGACACTCCTCAGGTGGTCGCGGGGGAGCCGCGCCCGTGGCGAGCATCGTACGGGGTCCGACCGCGGCGCATCACGGCCGTGTGCGCGGGCCGTTGAGCAGTCGGCCGACGACGGTGTCCCGGACACCCCATCGGTACGACGCGAGCAGCAGCGCCGTCGAGACAACGAGCAGCACGACGAACTTGACGACCGATGGCCACGGCAGCGGGAGCAGCAGGATCTGCCCCGCGATCACCAGCGGCAGGTGCGCGAGGTAGAGCCAGTAGGAGCTGTCGGACAGGTGGCGCACGGCGCGGTGCTCCCGGGTCGTGAGCCGCGCGAAGCCGCCCAGGAGCGCCATGCAGGCGAGCCAGGCGTAGAGTGACTGCACGGTCCACGAGAGGAGCGCATGCGTCAGCCCCTGTGGCAGCAACGCGCGCGTCCACTCCGCCCCGAAGGCGAACGACATGCCGATGGGCAGCAGCACGACTGCGGCGACTGCCGACACGATCCATCGTCGTGCGAAGCCATCCAGTGCCGATGGAACCTCGTGCAGGAGCGCTCCGAACGCGAAGAACAGCGCATGATGGACCAGGACGCCCGGAAGCGGCAGCAGCGACGCCGATGTGTCGGTGCCGAAACCTGGTCCTTCGCGCGTGGGCGCCATCGCGGCGAAGCTCAGCACCGTGAGGGGGAGGAGCCACGCCAGGGCGCGCGGCGAGGCGATGGCCCAGCGGGCGGCGGAGCGGTCGTGCGTGAGCCACGTGTGGACATGCACCGCGAGGCCGCGCGGGCATGCGGCGACGACCAGAGCGAAGCCCGCGACCATCCAGCAGAGGAACCACAGGAACCAGAGGTGGTGGAAGAGCGGGAAGCGGAACAGGAGCCACAGGGCGACCGCAAGCGGCGGATGGGGGTCGGCGGGAGGCTCCACGGGAACCGCTCCCTGTGCATGACGGGCCCAGATGATCGCGCCCCAAACGAGCGGGACGATGGTGAACAGTCCGACGAGGAGCGGGAGCGCGATGCGGGCTGTCCGCTGCCGCAGCATGCCCGCGAGACCGCGGCGTCGCCAGAGCAGTGCCGTGAAGAAGCCGCTGAGCAGGAAGAAGAGCTCCATGCGGAAGCCGTGGATGACGCCGTAGAGGAGCACGAACGCGCCCGAGCCGGCGCCGCCGGGTTCGCTGTCGCGCACGATCCACGGACCGCCGGTGTAGGCGAGTGCGGCGTGGAGCACGATGCCGAGGAACATCGCGAAGGCCCGCAGGGCGTCGAGGTGGTGCAGGCGGCCGCTCACGGCGCGGGACGGTACCACGCGATGGCGGCGGACAAACGAATCCAACTCCGAGTTGGTGTGGATGAACCGCGTGCAACGCGTGATTTTGGGACTTGTCGGCGCGATCGGTATCCAAGGGTCGGGACGCTGCTCCGATCGGGGAAGAGCGCCGGACGGTGTGGCGGACTTCCGCGCATACTGTCGAGGCAACACCTATGTCCCGCTTCCGTGCACCCGCGCTCCGTTCCGTGACCCCCCTGCTGATCGCAGCGACCGCGTCGCTCGTGGCGGTCGCCGCACATGCCGTTCCGCCGAACTACCGCGTGGACGTGATTGGAGCGGGGCTCAGCGGATTCGACATGAACGAGGCGGGGACGATCGTCGGCCGGCAGTTGAGCGCGAGTCAGATCGGAAAGGCCTTCGTTGCGCCGCGGGGTCAGCCGATGCGAGTGCTGCCGCTGCCTGCGCCCTGGGTGAGTTCCGATGCGTATGCGGTCAGTCCGAACGGGATCATCGTGGGTGCAGTGAGTTCGGTGAGCATCGCCTCGGTCGGCTCGCACGCGGCGGCCTGGTACCCCACTGGTGATGGATACGACTTCGTGCTCCTGCCGCCCATCGCGGGCGATACCCATAGTGCGGCGTTCGGGGTGAACAGCTTCGGCGACATCGTGGGCGGATCCGGGGGGCTCGGGCTCGGCAGCTATCCGCGCGCGGTGAGGTTCACGACCAAAGCGGCGATGCTGCTCGAAGGGATCGGGACGCCGGCCGATGTCAACGAGTCGCGCGTGGTCGTGGCGGGCAACCAGTTGCTCGACCTCGACACGATGGCGATCGAGACGATCCCGCTCCCGACGGGCAACTGGCAGGGATTCGTGGCACTCGATCTCTCGAATGCGGGCAACATCTGCGGCTACATCCTGGGCTTCTCGGGCTGCAGCACCTTCCCCATGCGGTATCTCCCGGGAATCGGATGGCAGTACGTGGGTGGGTGCGCGACGACAACCGCAGCGACATCGGTCAATGACCTCGGCGACGCGACGGCCTACGTGGCGAACACGAGCGTGTGGATCAGTTTCGCGGGCGAGGACCCCGTGTCGCCCGCGTCGATCATTGCGCCGTCGGAGGGTGCATGGCTGATCACAGGAGTGGGCTCGGTGACCAACCGGCGGGAGCTGATCGCGACCGGCAGGCTGACGGGCGAGACCGTCGGTCAGTTGCTTCGACTGCGTCCGTACCGGGCGGAAGACCTCAACGACGATGGGGCGGTGGACGCGCAGGATCTTGCGGCGCTGCTGTCGGAGTGGGGGAACTTCGGAGGCGTTGCGGATCTGAACGGCGATGGAGTCGTCGACGCCGCGGATCTGGCGGCGATGTTGTCGGCGTGGAGTGCATGACGGCAAGGGGGGAGTGAGTTGCGACGGCATGGCTTGCCGGCATGGCTTGCCTGTCCCAGTTCGGCCCGGCGAACCGAACGGCGACTCGACTGACCTCGACTGGCTCGCAGGCTTGCCTGTCCAAGTTCGACGCGACGCGCGACGCCAGATCGCCTGCGCTTTTGGCTTGTCTGTCCAAGTTCACGCCCCAACCAGGCTTGCCTGTCCAAGTTCGGTTGACCGCGGCTGACCGCGACTCGGCTGCCCTCGACTGGCTCCCTGGCTTGCCTGTCCAGTTTCAACGCTCGGCGAGCTCGCGCATCCGCCGCTTGAGGGCCGACCATCGTTGTCGCGCGGCTTCCGCGCTGATCCCGAGCTCGGCGGCCACCTCGGTCCACTCGAGACCGCCGAGGCGCAGTCGAACCAGCCCGCGTTCGTCCGCCGTCATCTCCGCCACCAACCGATCCGCGAGCGCGCGCGCGTCCGCGGCGTCGGGTGCCCAATCGCCCGACTCCGATCGCGACTGCTGCCGAAGCACCTCCTGCGCGGCGCGACGCACCCGGCGCCTGCGGATACCGTCGACGACCACACTCCGCGCAACCGCTTCGAGCAGCCCGAGGAAGCGGCCCCGCGACAGTTCCGCCCTGCCGCCGTCGGTTGCGCCAAGGATGCGCACCATGCCCGTGGAAACCAGCTCGCTTGTGCGCATCGACCAATCGCGGTCGCGCTGCCGCAGCGTGCGGATCCGCCGCGCGAGCATCGTGGCGCACTCCGCCAGCTGATCGCGCGCGGGCTGCTCGCCGCTGGTCATGGGAACGCCTCCCCGAGAATGGCGCCGATGGCGAAGAGCACTGACGCCCCCGCGACCACCTCCACGAGACCGCGCGCGAGGTGCACGCCCTGCAGGCACTCGGCGAGGGCGCCCGCGAACTCCGCCGCCTCGGTGGGACGCGCGCGGGCCGATGACGCCGCGCGCAGCAGCCGCGACGGGAGTCCAAGCCCTCGCGAGACGGGCGCATGTGAGCGGGGTACGAACCCGAGCACCGTCCACTGCACCAGCTCCGCGAGCCGCTGCACATCGTGCGCCGCGAGTTCGGGCGTGATGGGCTGCGAGAGGCCGTAGTCGACGAGCCGCATGCGGCCGTAGGCGTCGATGAGCACGTTGGCAGGCGAGATGTCGCCGTGCGCCAGTCCGCGGTCGTGCAGTTCCGCGAGCGCGAGGGAGAGGTCGATGAACTCGACCGCGAGGGACTCGAGATCCACGGGCTCCTCGAGCACATGCAGCGCCACCAGCGAGCGGCCGACGATGCGCTCGAACACCACGCATCCGCGCCATGGAGCGTTCCCGCCGTCGATCTCCCCCGCCCACAGCACGCGCACGCCGCACGGATGCTGCATGCGCGACGCGCGCTCCGCCTCGCTCCGCCACGGCAGGTCCGCGGAAGCCGCCGCATCGGGGATCGAGGCGGTGAGTAACTTCACGACCACCGCCCGTCCGGTGCCCGCGCCTCCGGACGAAGCGGGGTCGCGATCGAGCGCCGTGGCGATGACTCCCTGGGCGCCAACGGCGACCACCTCGCCAACCGCGAAGCGATGCACGCCATCGGCGAGCAGCGGTCCCACACCCGCAGGCAGCGAACGGTCGGATGCGTGCCCACCGAGGAGCTCGAGCGCGAGCGCTGCCTGTCGAAGCAGTTCCGCCCAATCCGCGTGCCGATGGGCCAGCTCCGCAACCACCAGCGCGCGTTCGGCCGCCACCGCGAGCACCACCTGGTGGGCCACCTCGCGCGCCGCCTCGGCATGGTCGAGGGGCGACACGAGGCCCGCGTAGCGCGCCACGGTTGGTGCCAACTGGAACTGCTCGCCGCAGGCGACGATGTCCTCGCGCACGAGGTCCGCGAGTCCGTAGCCCGCGGCGAGCCGGGCCCGCAGCGCCAGCACCACCTCGCCAAAGTCCGCGGGGGTGGACCGTCCGGCGTGCACCTCGGCCACGGATGTCGGCGGTTTCATCGCAGCCACCGGTCGAGCTCCTTGGCGGCGCCACGGTAGTTGAGCACCCACACGAGCATGGCCACGACGGCGCAGAGGAACGCGAGGACATCGAGCATCGGTTCGGCCTCGCCGCGCCACCGCACATCGAGCCGCATCCACGCCACGGTGAACGCGAGCATCATCGCCACCACGCACCACGCCATCCACACGCGCGCCGCGCGCGACACGAGCCGCCGCGGGGCGGCGCCCACCTCGAGCAGCGCCCGCCACGACTCCAGCCGCTCACGCACCGTCGCCACGCGCGCTGCCGCGGCGATGAAGGCGATGCCCGCCGCGGAGAAGACCACACCACGACCGAAGTCGCCGAGCGCCGACTCGGCCATGAGCGCCGACACCAGCACCGCGCCTCCGAGCGCCGCACCCGGGAACCACTGCGCACGCGCGGGCATGCCCGTCCGCCGCAGGCGCGCTCCCGGGCGGAGGGCGCGTCCGACGCCGAGCGCGGCGGGGCTGCCCCAGCCAGGGAATCCGCGAATGAGGTGGTCGAGGCGGATCGTCGACCAGAGCAGCGTGGCGAGTCCGGCGAGCGGCAGCACCCAGTAGACGAGCGCCTCGAGGGGATCCGACGGACGGACACCCACCGACTGCGCGAGCACCGCGAGCCCTGTGAACCAGAGGGCCAGCAGCACCACCGCGGTCCAGAAGAGGCCGACGTTCCACCACATGTTGCGCGCGAGCGCCCACCATGCCTCACGGTGGCGCGCCCGCCATGCCTCGAGCTCGCGCCGGCTGAAGCCGCAGGCGTAGCAGCGGCCGCTCTCGGCGTCGACCACGGCGCCACAGACGGCGCACGCCGCAGCCGCAGGAGCCTGCAGCGGTGGTGTGGGGGAGATGAGTGGGTGGTCGGTCACGCGGTTCCCTGTACAGTGGCCTGAGCCTGTCCCGAAAGACCCAGTCGGGAGGACGGAGCGTGGGGTTCGAGTCCGAGTTGCGGATCAAAGTCTCGGGTCAAAGTCTCGGACCAACGTCTCGGATCAACGTCTCGGATCAACGGCTCGGATCAACGTCTCGGACCAACGTCTCGGATCAAGGGCTTGCGATGAAAGGCGACTCGCACGCAGACGCACCGCCCCACCCTGGGACGCGCGACCCGGCCCGGTGTGAGCCTCAGAGGGACCTGTGCGGCCCAAGGCGTCCGTATCTTCGCGGAACCCTTGGTGGAATCAAGCATCTGCTCGGTCGATCGACCCGAACCACGCCCCATGCACGACTCCCTCTCCAGCTCCGCCTTTCGTCCGTGGATGCGCACATGGCTCTTTGCCGCAGGCATCTACAACCTGCTGTGGGGCGCGTGGGTCGTGCTCGCCCCCGATGCGCTGTTCAGGTTCGTCGGGATGGAACCGATCTCGGGCCCCGGCCGCGGCATCTGGCAGTGCCTCGGCATGGTGATCGGCGTGTACGGCATCGGCTACCTGTGCGCCTCGCGCGACCCGATCCGCCACTGGCCGATCGTGCTCGTGGGACTCCTTGGCAAGATCTTCGGTCCCATCGGCTTCGTGTGGACCGCGTCGCAGGGCGAGATCCCGTGGTCGTTCGGCGTCACCATCCTGCCCAACGACCTGCTGTGGTGGATCCCGTTCGGACTCAC
>CAIOCH010000555.1 GCA_903856525.1 uncultured bacterium
CGCGCCGCATGTGCTCTCGGGACCGCGCGCGCACGGAAGGTTCGGCACCGCGACCTCTCCTGTGGGCGATGTCGACGGCGATGGCACGCCCGATCTCGGGAGCTTCCTCGCGCAGCCGGGCGGAGTCATCGACTCGCTCGTCGTGGTGCGGGGCAGCGCCGCGTTCGCGCAGCCGGGACGCACCGACCTCGCGAACCATGCGCTCGTGTTGCGGGCCGCCGATGTCCACAAGGGGCCGTTCCGGCGGTTCGCGGGACACGACCTCGATGGTGACGGCTGCAGCGATGTCATCGCCGGCGAGCCGAACCGCGGCCCCGACCGCGCGGGCGGTTTGCTCGTCCTGCGTGGCGGGCGGGATTTCTTCACGGTGGCACCGCGGGAGGAGCGGATCGCCGCACCCGACGCCGTGCGCGGGTTTGGCACCACGATCGCGCCAGCAACCGACGCGCGCGACGGCCGCACGCTGATCGCGGTGGGTGCCGCCCTCGGCACCGAGGCGGGCGGCATGCGTGGACATGTCGTGCTGCTCGACGAAACGCTGCGTGTGCGCCGCACGATCACGGGAGCGCGCTGGACGGATTGGTTCGGCCATTCGATCGATGCCACGATCGAGGATGGCGTGCTCCGCCTCGCGGTGGGCGCATCCGGCATCGCGCGCGCATCGGATGACAGCGGCCGCGCGTATCTCATCGAGTTGCAGATGTCGGAGCTCGACGCCTCGACGGAGCCGATCGACATCGACCCGGCCGAATCGCGTCGCTTCGTGCGCGCATTCGTCGATGCGCCTGCCTCCGCGGGAATCGGCCAAGGCGAGCTCTGCGGCTTTCACGTCGCCCTCCTGCCCGGTGGCTGGGCGGTCGCGGCGCCCAAGGCCGACCGTGGCGGCATCGACGCGGGATGCGTGTGGATCGGCGCGGCGGGCGAGGAACGCGCCGCGCAGGGCGCCGCCAACGGCGAGAGCCTCGGCTTCGGCATGGCGACATGGCGCGGAGGCGGGCGCACGGTTGTCCTGATGGGAGCGCCATTTGCGGGCGTTCGCCCGGGATACAGCGCTGGTGCGGTGCGCGCGCTGGAAGCAAGTCACTGAATTCAGCCGCGATGCGACCACGAATCGCCCTCGCGATGCGTTTTGAGTGGAGTAGCCATCGTCCGCTCGCCATCGAGGTTCCAGCATGCAGATCCGCCCACTTGCCGTCCCCGCCGCCCTTCTCGCACTCGCCGTCGGCGCGCCATGCAGCGCACAAGGCCAACTCCGCGCCTGGGGCTTGAACACCGATGGACAGGCATCGGTCCCATCCACGCTGGGACCGGTTCGATTCGCCGCCTGCGGCTCCTTCCACAGCGTTGCCGTTCGTTCCGACGGCACAGTGGCGGCATGGGGCCGCAACGACTACGGGCAGTGCAATGTCCCCGCCGATCTCGCGAATGTCGAGTCGGTCGCGAGCGCGGGCGAGCACACGCTCGCGCATCTCACCGACCACTCCGTCCGTGGATGGGGGCGCAACGACTACGGCCAGGCGGGTATCCCAGCTGACGTCGGAATCTGCCAGATGATCGCCGCAGGAAATGCGCACAGTGTGGTCGTCAAGCAGGATGGAAGCGTCCGATGCTGGGGCTACAACTCGGATGGCGAGTGCGATGTACCGCCAAACATCGGAACCGTGACCGCGATCGCCGCGGGCGGGTACCACAGCGCAGCTCTCCGCCAGGACGGCTCGATCGTCTGCTGGGGCTACAACGGCTTCGGTGAATGCAATGTTCCTGCCAAGCTCGGACCCGCTGTGAAGATCAGCGCGAGCGGATTCCACACCGGAGCGATCCTTGCCGATGGAAGCGTCCGCGTTTGGGGCAGGAACGACTACGGTCAGTGCAACGTGCCCAATCTCACGGGCACACCCGTCGAAATCGTGACCGCCTCACTCCATACCGGTGTGCGTTTCGCCGATGGCCGCGCGACCTTCTGGGGATGGAACGCCCACGGACAGTGCGATGTCCCCACCGACGTCGGAGCACTCGGACTGATCACGGCCGGCGGCTACCACACGATGGCCATCGACCGATCCCCGGACTGCGTACCACACCCCAGCGCCGTTCTCTGGTCCGCAGCGTCCGGCGGTAACGGGCACTACTACGCGAGAATTCCGCAGGCCCTCACATGGGAGCAG
>CAIOCH010000556.1 GCA_903856525.1 uncultured bacterium
CGCTTTCTCAAGGCCGGCGGCGACGAGGGCGCGCAGAGGCTCGAGGTCTCGTGCAGCCTGCCCAAGAAGGGCTTCTGGTGCCGGCCCACGATCTTCACCGGCGTGCAGCCCTCGCACACCATCGCCCGCGAGGAGATCTTCGGACCGGTCCTGAGCGTGATGACCTTCCGTACGCCCGAGGAGGCGGTGCAGCGCGCCAACAACACCACCTACGGACTGAGCGCCGGCGTGTGGACCGAGAAGGCCGCGCGCGCACTGGAGATGTCGAACCGCCTCGCCGCCGGTGTGGTGTGGCTCAACACCTTCAACCGCTTCGACGCCGGCGCGCCGTTCGGCGGCTACCGCGAGTCGGGCTTCGGCCGCGAGGGTGGGCGCCAGGGACTGTCCGCGTATGTGAAGGTCGGAGGTGGCCGATGAGTCCTGCGAAGAGCCCATCCAGCGGTGCGCGCGTCGAGGTCGCGAAGACCCTCAAGCTGTACATGAACGGTGCGTTTCCGCGCAGCGAGAGCGGGCGCACGATTCCCGTGAAGGATGCGAAGAAGCGCATCGTCGCACACGCGTCGCACGCCAGCCGCAAGGACCTGCGCGACGCGGTCGAGGCGGCGAACGCCGCGCAGGCGAAGTGGGCCGCGGCCACGGCGTACAACCGCGGCCAGGTGATCTACCGCATCGCCGAGATGCTGGAGGCGCGGCGCGCCGAGTTCGTGTCGCTCATCGTCTCCATCGAGGGACGCTCGAAGGCCGAGGCCACGCGCGAGGTCGAGCATGCGATCGACCGCTGCGTGTGCTTCGCGGGGTGGACCGACAAGATCGCATCGGTGCTCGGCGGAAAGCAGCCGGTCGCAGGGCCCTACTTCGTCTTCTCGATGCCCGAGGCGACCGGCACGGTCGCGGTGGTCGTGCCCGACGAATCGCCGCTGCTCGCGATGGTGTCGCTCATCCTGCCCGTGATTTCCGCAGGAAACGCGGCGATCGTGATCGCACCCATGACGAACGCGCCGCTCGCGGCCGCGCTTGGCGAGGCGCTCGCGACCAGCGATGTCCCCGGCGGCGTCGTCAACATCCTCACCGGCCTCCGCACCGAACTCTGCCCGTGGATCGCCTCGCACCGCGACATCGCGGCGGTGTGCGGCGCGCAGCTGCCCGCGGCCGACGCCAAGGCGCTCGAACTCGGCGCTGCGGAGAATCTCAAGCGGGTGTGCCTGTTCCACGATGCGCCGGAGTTCTCCGAGGACGGGTTCTGGCACTCGCCCTTTGCGATCGCGCCGTTCGTGGAGATCAAGACGGTGTGGCACCCGAGCGCGCTGTAGCGCGCACGGCCAGTCCGGGCAGCACACCGTCGGGCTCGAACACGCAGATCTCGTTGTCGCCCGCCCGCACGAGCGCGGCGGGAAGCACCGCATGCCGCAGCAATCCGCGCTTTCGCCCGGTGCCGGTGGCGGTGCCGCTCGCGCCGTCGAGCACCATCACGCACTCGCCGTTCACCATCACCGTGGCGACCGAACCGGCGGGGTGCACCACGCTGAGTTCGTGCGGCACGGCCGCGTCGGCGCGGAATCCCGTGCGGAACCAGGTCGGTGCGGCCCCGCTCTTCGCGCCGGCCGCGGTGCTGCGTGCCAGTGGTTCCGCGGCGGCCCAGCTTGCGGGAGGCGACACGCGCGCGAACGCCCACTCGGCCGCGATCTCACCGCGGACCTCGAGGAACACGACATCCTGCAGCAGCCGCTTGAAACCGCGCGCATCGACCGCAGCGGCGGGATCGAGATCGAACAGCAGCTCGTTGGGGACGGCCTCGAGCCCAGCACCCTTTCGTGCCGCCGCGGCCTTTGGCGGCTTCTCGCCCTTGGCAAGCGCCTTGGGCCGCATGGGCGCGAGCAGCGACGCATCGAGCAGCAGGTCGCCACGCCCACACCATGCCTCGGTCGGCAACAACCCGCCGTTGAGCCGCAGCGCGTGGCCGAGCTGCACATGTCCCTCGTCGAACCACCATGCGGGCATGCGCACGATCACCGCACTGGTGCGCGCGGCGAAGGTCCAGCGAACCGTGCGGCGGTGCGGTGACTCGGCGCGCGATTCATAGCCCCAGGCCAAGCGGCCGACGCGGGTAGCGTCGAAACGCGGGAGATCCACCACCGCACCCTTGACGCCCTTGAGCAGCGCGACTTCGCGGAGCGGGCCGACCATGCCCGCACGCCCGTCGGTGTGGGCGCCCGATGCGGATCGGAAATCGGCGCGGATCTCGCCCACGAGCACGAGGGCGCGCGGCGATGCGACGACCCGGTTGGTGCGCGCGATGCCGCGCCCATCGAGCCAGATGTCGCTGCCCCTGCGCTTGGGCGCCGCACAGCGCGCGCGCACGAAGCCGTGCATCGACTGCAATCCGAAGGCACCGAGCTCGCAGGGGAGCGCCGTGCGTGCGAAGCGAGCGTCGGTTCCGTCGAGCAATCCGCGTTCAATCACGCGAACGGTCGGCGTCAGCGCCACAGGAGCGTCGCTCGACGTCCGAGCCGGCGGCTTGCCCAGCGCGGACTTGCCCACCTTGTCCTTGCGGTGCTCCACCGATCCATCACGCGCGATGCGCGCCAGGCGGGTTCCCGCCTCATCCACGAACTCGATGCCGTCGACCGCGATGCCCACGCCGTCGGCGAGCGCGTTCGGCACCACCGCCACGCGAAGCCCGCGAACCTTGTGCACCTTGGGCGCCGAACCCTCCGCCGGCACCGTGAGCGAGACCGCGCTGCCGTCGACCGTCACCTGCACGCGCGCACGTGGCGCGCCCGCGATCACCACGATGTCGCCGAGCAGCGCGACCAGCGAGCCTGTGCAGCGCTCGAGCCGTGCTCCCGCCACCGAGATCCGGTCGGCCACACACTCGACGCCCTGTCGGCCC
>CAIOCH010000557.1 GCA_903856525.1 uncultured bacterium
CGGCGGCGCCACTGAGGAGACGATCATCGCCCGCGTCGGCGAGGGCATCATCTCCACGATCGGCTCGGCCGAGGACCACAAGAGCGTGCTCGAGAACCCCGACAGGATCTCCAAGACCGTGCTCGCCAAGGGCCTCGACTCGGGGACCGCCTTCGAGATCCTCTCCATCGACATCGCCGACATCGATGTCGGCGAGAACATCGGCGCACAGCTGCAGGCCGCGCAGGCGGAGGCCGACACCAAGCGCTTCCAGGCGCAGGCCGAGCAGCGCCGCGCGCTCGCCGTGGCGCAGGAGGCCGAGTACCAGGCCGAGGCGCAGAAGAACCGCGCGCTGGTCGTGCTGTCCGAGGCCGACGTGCCCAAGGCGGTGGCCGAGAGCCTGCGCACGGGCAAGCTCGGGCTCATGGACTACTACCGCATGCAGAACCTGATGGCCGACACGCAGATGCGCAGCGCCATCGGCGGAACGCCGCAGCAAGGCTGACGCAGCATGCCCACGCTGTTCGTCGTCATGCCCGTCTACAACGAGCCGCACACGCTGTCGGCGTCGGTGGCGCGGGTGCGGAAGACGAACGTCGCGGATGGCTGGCGCATGCAGATCATCCTCGTGGAGGACGGGTCGAGCGATGCGACACCAAGTACGGTCCGCGAGCTCGGTGCGCGGGGTGACGTGATCGCGCTCTTCCACTCCTCCAACCGCGGCAAGGGTGCGGCCATCCGCACGGGCTTCGCGCACGCGCTGCAGATCGCGCGCGACGACGACGCGATCATCATCCAGGATGCCGACCTCGAGTACGACCCCGCCGACTTCGCGGGCCTGCTCGCACCCGTTGCGCGCGGCCAGGCCGACATCGTGCTGGGCAACCGCTGGTCGGCTCCGCCCAAGGGGTTCAAGCGGTTCGCACACCGCGCATTGAACGGCTTCCTCACGCTCTCCAGCAACCTCATGACGGGGCTCCGCGTGCGCGACATGGAGTGCTGCCTCAAGCTCTTCTCGGTGCCCGCCATGCGGCGCATCCTGGGCGACCTCGACGAGGAACGCTTCGGCATCGAGCCGCAGATCGTGGCAGCCGCGGCCCGCCACCGGCTGCGCGTGGCCGAGGCGCCCGTGTCGTATGCCCCGCGCTCGTTCGAGGAAGGCAAGAAGATCCGCATGAAGGACGGATTGCGCGTGTTCGTGGTCCTCTGGCGCGAGCGGCGCCGCACCGCACGCGCGCTACACTCGACCGCGTGACCGTCGACGCGCCCGCACACGCACCGAAGCGCCCAAGCCCCGCCCGGATCGCCATGCAGGTGGCGGGATTCGCGATCGGCTGCGCGCTGGTCGTGTGGTGCGTCGAGCGCGCCCTGTCCAAGGGCAGTGGCGGCCTCGACAAGCTGCGCGAGGCCGATCCGCTGCTGGTCGCGGTCCTGCTCGGATCGACACTCGTCTCGATCGTCTGCTCCGGCTACACCTTCCTGGCGATGGCGCGCCCCATCCGCCGCTTCAGCGCGGTGGAGATGCAGGCCGTCAACCTCATGGCCTCGCTCTTCAACTACGCGCCCGTGCGGCTCGGGCTCGCGCTGCGCTGCGCGTTCCATTGGCGGGTCGAGCGCATGCCGGCCACCGACATCGCCGCGTGGATCGCGGGCGTGGCGATCGTCACCCTCGGCGCGCTCGGTTCGGCGCTCGCGGCAGGGCTCGTGCAGATTCCGCTCGGGCGCGCCGAGCTGGCGTTGGACCTGGTGTGGTTCGCCACCTACGGCGCCTGCCTGGTTGCGGGCTCCGCGCTCACCATCGCCATCGGCCGCGTGCCGCTGCTGCGCCGGTTCCTCAAGGGCGGAGAGCGGGTGCTCTCGAGTCCGCGCGCGCTCGCCGAGAGCCTCGCGTTCCGTTCGATCGACCTCTCGATGTGGGGTCTGCGCATGTGGGCCGCCGCCAAGATCGTGGGCGTCACGCTCGCACCGGCGCAGGCGATGCTGCTGGCATCGGTGGCGGTCCTCGGAGCGGGCAACCCCCTCGGCCGCATCGGCTGGCGCGAAGCGCTCGTCGCCATCGTCGCTCCGCTGGTGGTCACGGGCGCGTCCTCGCCCGAGGAGCTCGACGCGCTCACCTCGCAGATGGCGCTGCTCGAGAGCGCGGGCGAGGCGGCGATCACCATTCCGCTGGGCGTCCTGGGTGCCCTCTGGTGCCTTCGGGCCATGCGGCGCGTACCCTCAAAGCCCCGGAACTCCCCGGTGGAGAACCACGCTCCGTGACCATCGCACTCCCCATCCTCATGCTGCCCGTGGCGACGCAGCGCTACAGCTGCCACGGCTGCGGCAACTGTTGCCGCGACTTCACGGTCCAGTTGCGGGAGGCGGACCTCGCCAAGCTGCGCGCCCAGGGGTGGGAGGAGAAACTCGGCATGCCCGTCACCGTCGAGTTCCGAGGCACGACCTACCTGCGTCAGCGCGACGACGGAGCATGCGTGTTCCTCATGGACGACGGGCTCTGCCGCATCCACAAGGACCACGGGTTCGCGGAGAAGCCGATCGCCTGCCAGTTGTTCCCCTTCGTGCTCGTGCCCGACGATGTTCGCACGCATGTCGGCATCTCCTTCGCATGCCAGAGCGTGCGTGAGAACAAGGGGGCGGAGCTGCGCAGTCACCTGCACGAGGTGGACCGCATGAGCCGCGGGGTGCCCGAGACGCGCGTCGCGACGTACAGCGCCATGCTCGCCGATGCGCTGTCGGCCAAGGAGGGCGAGCTCGACGCGCTGCGGCTCGCCCTCGATCGATTCCTCGCGCGCGAGGATGTGGTGCTGCGCGACCGACTCGATGGACTCGCGTGGGTGGCGGCCAGTCTCGGACGCGCCAAGCTCGCCGATGTGCGTGCCAAGCGGTTCGCGGAGCTCGTCACCGTGCTCGTCGCGGCGCTGCCTGCCGAACTCGAGCACCTGCCGCTCGGGCCGGCGTTGCCGAAGCAGATGCGGCTCCTCCGCCAGGCGGTGTACGCGCGGCTCGAGGATGTGCAGGTGAACCAAGCCAAAGCCAGGGGCCGGTGGCGCACCGTGCTCGGACAGCTGCTCTCGAGCAGGGCGTTCACCCGTGGACGAGGCCAGGTGCCCGCGGTGGCGCGTGGACTGCTGTCGGGGTGCGACTTCGCGGCCATCGACGCCGTACCGACGCTGTCGGAGAGCCCCGACCGCGACGCGATCGACCAGCTGCTCTCGCGCTACGCGCGCGCCACGCTCCTCGGGAACCGCGGCTGGGGCGCGGGCTACTACGGCTGGCCGGCGATCCGTGGGCTGCAGGCGCTCGTCCTGAACATCGCGTGCACGGCGTGGCTCGCACGCGCGCTCGCCGCGAAGCGCGGGCACGCGGCGGCAACGATCGACGATGTGCGCGACGCACTCGGCCGCATCGACCGCCACGCCGGCCGTGCACCGTGGCTCGGTTCGGTGGGAGAGCGGCTGCGCCTCGAGTTCTTCCGCCTCGACGACGGCCTGCGCCGCATCACCCGCGCGAGCATCTAGGTGCCGCGCACCTCCCGTGCACCTACCGCACATCCCCCGTGATCACCCGGCAGGTGCCAGGCACTGCGCGAGCATGCGCAGGGCGTTGCCGCGGTGACTGCGCTCGTTCTTCTCCGCAGGCGTCAGCTCCGCGCTCGTGCGTCCATCCGTCAGTACGAGCAACGGGTCGTAGCCGAACCCGTTCGCGCCTCGCGGCGCCTCGCCGATCCAGCCCTCGAAGTGCCCGCGCGCCTCGGCAACGATCGAGCCGTCGGGCCGCGCCACACACAGCACGCACACGAAGCGCGCCGTGCGCCGCGAGTGCGGCACCCCCGCGAGCTCGCGCAGGAGCCGCGCATTGTTCGCCGCGTCGCGCTCGGACCGCGTGGCTCCGATGCCCGCGTAGCGCGCACTATGCACGCCGGGCGCACCCCCGAGCGCGTCGACCTCGAGGCCCGAGTCGTCGGCAAGCACCGTCGTGCCCAGCGCCTTCGCATACGTCACGGCCTTGATGCGGGCGTTCGCCTCAAAGGTCGTACCGTCCTCATCCGGCTCGGGAATACCCGCATCGGCCATGGGCACGCATGCGATCCCGATCTGTCCGAGAACGGCGGCGATCTCCTCCACCTTGTGCGGATTCGACGTGGCGATGACGACTTTCTGCATGGATCCCTCGGGGACGGCTTGCGAATCAGACGGGGGAGCGCAGCCTACCAACCGAAGGAACCAGGAGAGGACTATGGGTCGATCCACCTGCACCGCCATCGCCTGCGCGATCGTCGCCGGCACCGCGCATACCGCTCGCGCGGAACTGCTCTCGCTGTCCGCATCGCGCGATGCCGCCATCTACGAGTCCGCCGATGGATCCGCCGCCAACGGTGCGGGGCGCTATCTCTTCGCAGGGCGAAACAACCAGAACCTCGCGCGCCGCAGCCTGATCCACTTCGAACTCGCGGGCGTGGTCCCCGATGGTGCCGAGATCACCTCCGCACGCCTCATCCTCAACCTCTCGCAGGGGAGCGCCGGACCTGCGCGGGAGGTCCGTCTCCACCGCGCGCTCACCGCGTGGACCACGGGTGCGAGCGACCCCGCCGATCCCGAGGGCTCGGGGATGGAGCCAAGTCCGGGCGACGCCACCTGGATCCATGCGTCGTTTGCGGGCGCGGATGGCGGCACGCTCTGGCAGCACGCCGGCGGCGACTTCGACGCGACCGCAAGCGCCAGCGCGCTCACCGGTGCGACGGGGCTCTACACCTGGTCGTCGAATGCGCTCCTCGCCGATGTGCGCGCGTTCCTCGCGGGTCCCTCCGCAAACCTCGGCTGGTTCCTCGTGGGCGACGAGTCGGCCGCAGGAACGGCGCGAAGGTTCGACAGCGCCGACGGCTCGGCGTTCGGCGGCGTCGCGCCGCGGCTCGAGATCGAGTTCACGGTCGTACCGGCCCCGGGTGCGCTTGGGCTGCTCGCAGGCGCCGCCCTCATCGGCCGGCGCCGCCGCTGACGACCGAACACAAACACGTGCCCCCTCCCTCGGGTACCCGACGTCCGGATTCACGTCTGCAGCACGCCCGTCCGGTACACGCCGCTCGGCTGCAACGGCGCCTGCGCTGCCACGGCGAGCGCCAGTGCCAGCTCCTCGCGCGTCTCCTTGGGATCGATGATGCGGTCGACCCATCCGCGGCTCGCGGCGTAGCGGATGTCCTGCTGCTCGTTGTAGCTGGCGGTGATGGCTGCGAGCAGCTGCCGGCGCATCTCCTCGTCGACCTTCTCGCCCTTGCGCTCGCGCGCGGCGAGGTCGATCGACAGCAGCGTTCCCGCCGCCTGCGCGGCGCCCATCACCGCAAAGCGCGATCCCGGCCATGCCAGCGTGAGCAGCGGATCGAATGCGCGCCCGCACATCGCGTAGTTGCCCGCGCCGAAAGAACCGCCCACCACCAGCGAGATCTTGGGCACGATGCAGTTGGACATCGCGTTCACCATCTTGGCGCCCGAGCGGATGATGCCCCCCTGCTCGCTGTCGCGACCGACCATGAAGCCCGTCGTGTCGGTCACGAACACGATCGGCAGCCCCTTCTGGTTGCAGTCCATGATGAAGCGCGCGGCCTTGTCGGCGCTGTCGTCGTAGATCACCGCGGGCATGTTGGTCGCACTCGACGGCCCCGCCTTGCCACCAGGCATCTTGCGCTGGGTGAGCTTCTTCTGATTCGCCACGATGCCACAGGGAAACCCGGCGATGCGCGCGTATCCGCATACGAGCGACCGCCCGTACTCGGCGCGGTACTCGTCGAAGCTGTCGGCGTCGACGACGCACGACAGCAGCTCGACCATGTCGTACTGCGCGCCCGGCTCGGCGCGGAACACAGTGGTCACATCCACCGCCGGCCGCTTCGGCTCGACCGCGGCGAACGGCGCGCGAGCCTTCACGGGCGCCGTGCGCACCGCGCCGAACACGCGCCGCAGCCGCGCGATGCACGCTGGGTCGTCCTTCTCGCGGAAGTCGATCGTGCCCGAGATCTGGGCGTGCATCTCGGCGCCACCGAGCTCCTCGCTCGAGACCTCCTGGCCGATCGCCGCCTTCACGAGCGCAGGCCCCGCGAGATAGAGGCCACTTCCCTCGGTCATCAGGAGCGTGTCGCAGAGAACCGGCAGGTATCCACCGCCCGCGACGCAGTTGCCCATGATCGCGGCGATCTGCGGAATGCCCTGCGCGCTGATCACCGCGTTGTTGCGGAAGATGCGCCCGAAGTCGTCGGTGTCGGGAAACACGTCCTCCTGGAGCGGCAGGAACACGCCCGCGCTGTCGACGAGGTAGAGCAGCGGCAGGCGCGCCCGCTCCGCGATCATCTGCGCTCGGATGATCTTCTTGCAGGTCATCGGGAAGAACGCACCCGCCTTCACGGTCGCATCGTTGGCGATGACCATCGCCAGCCGGCCGTCGACCTCGGCGATCGTCGTGACCACACCCGCCGCCGGAGCGCCGCCGTACTCGCGGTACATCCGCCAGGCGCTGAGCAGCCCGCACTCCATCGAGCGCGTGCCCTTGTCCGCAAGCAGCGCCAACCGCTCGCGCGCGGTCAACCGGCCGTTGCGGTGCTGCCGTTCCGCACCGGACGCGCCGCCGCCCTCCTCGATCCTGGCAGCCTCGGTCAGGTACTCGGCGGTCGCTTTCTCCAGCGTGGTGGGCTCTGCGGTCATGGGAGGCGGAGAATAGACCAAACAGCCCCCCCGCCGTGGGCCCCGGGGTTCCGAGAACCATCGGATCGCGACTCCGCACCGGACGCCCCTTGCGTCCTTGCCGCGGCTTCCGCTATCTTCTCCGATCCTCTTCAACGTCAGGACCAAGGCGGCGGGATTGCCGCCCTTCAGGAATCACTCATGAGCAACACGATCGTCGACAGCACTCGCCGCCACGCCAAGGACACCGGATCGACCGAGGTCCAGGTCGCGTCCATCACGACGCGCATCAACGAGCTCCAGGATCACTTCAGGGCCCACAAGAAGGACCACGCCTCGCGCCGTGGCCTGCTGCTCCTCGTCGGCAAGCGCAATCGACTCCTCAAGTACATGGCTTCGAGCAATCGCGAGGGCTACCTCTCGCTGATCAAGCGCCTCGGCCTCCGCAAGTAATCCCACGCGCCGCGTTGCGGCGTCGTGTCGGGGATTCGTGCGCGGAAGCTGTACTCCACAAGCGATCGTTCCACACACGCCCGTCCGCACCCGCGGCGCCCAGCGCCGGCGCTGTGCATTTCGGCGGCGGCCCCCGCACATTCATTCACTTCCCTGAGAAAGCCGCGCAGACCGCGGCAGATGGAGACACACATGGCAGTCACAGTCGTAGAGAAGGTCATCGGCGGGCGCACGCTCCGCCTCGAGACCGGCCGCGTCGCGAAGCTCGCGAGCGGCGCCGTCATCGCGTCGTACGCCGACACCTGGGTCCTCGCGACCTGCGTCCGCGCCAACCCCCGCGCGGGCATCGACTTCTTCCCCCTCACCTGCGACTACCGCGAGAAGACCGGCGCCGCGGGCAAGTTCCCCGGCGGCTTCCGCAAGCGCGAGGGCCAGCCCAACGAGAAGGAAGTCCTCACGATGCGCATGATGGATCGCCCGATCCGTCCGCTCTTCCCCGAGGGTTTCTGCGACGAGATCCAGCTCCAGGCGTGGGTCATGTCGCATGACGGCCAGAACGACAGCGACGTGCTCGCCTGCACCGCAGCGTCGGCCGCGCTCTACATCACCGACGCCCCCTACCTCGGCCCGGTCGCGACCGTCCGCGTCGCCCGCATCATCACCGAGCAGGGCGAGCGCTTCGTGGTCAACCCGACCCAGGCGCAGATGGAGTTCAGCGACCTCGACCTCGTGCTCTCCGCCCACAAGGACGGCGTGAACATGATCGAGGTCGGCGCCGCCGAGGTGTCGGAGGCCACCATGGTCGCCGCCATCAACTTCGGCATCGAGGAGGGCATCAAGCCCATCCTCGCGCTCATGGAGGAGCTCCGCAGCAAGTGCGGCGCCCCCGCCGTGCGCATGGGCGAGCTCAACACCCCCAGCGACGAGGTCATGAAGAAGGTCAAGGAGGCGGCCTACGACCGTCTCGTCGAGGCCCGCAAGATCAAGAGCAAGAAGGAGCGCAACGACGCCGTCGACGCCATCAAGGGCGACGTCCTCAAGACGCACTTCTCGATCCCCGCCGGCATCCCCTACTCCGACCACATGGAGCTGGAGAAGAAGCAGAAGCAGGCCAAGGAGGGGCTCCGTCTCCTCGAGAAGAAGATCACCCACTACCTGGTGGCGCAGCACTCGATCCGCGCCGACGGCCGCAAGCTCAACCAGATCCGCGACCTCGACATGTCGGTGGCGCTCTTCCCGCGCACCCACGGTTCGGCGTTCTTCCAGCGCGGCGAGACGCAGTCGCTCGTCACCTGCACGCTCGGCACCAAGCAGGACGAGCAGATCGTCGACGGCCTCCTCTCGGAGTACGCGAAGAAGTTCTACCTCCACTACAACTTCCCGCCGTTCTGCACCGGCGAGGCCGGCCGCATCATGGGCCCCGGCCGCCGCGAGATCGGCCACGGCGCGCTCGCCGAGCGCTCGCTCCTCGGCATCCTGCCCACGGCCGACGACTTCCCCTACACCATCCGCCTCGTCAGCGACATCACCGAGTCCAACGGCTCGTCGTCGATGGCGAGCGTCTGCGGCGGCTGCCTCGCGCTCATGGACGCGGGCGTGCCCATCCGCAACACCTGCGCCGGCATCTCGGTCGGCCGCTTCACCGACACCGATGGCAAGGTCACCCACGTGACCGACATCATCGGTGAGGAGGACTTCTTCGGCGAGATGGACTTCAAGGTCTCGGGCACCGTCGAGGGCATCACCGGCATCCAGCTCGACCTCAAGGCCCGCGGTCTCTCGGTCGCCGAGATCGAGAAGATCTTCGAGCAGGCGAAGGAAGGCCGTCTCCACATCATCGCCGAGATGGAGAAGGTCATCGCCGCGCCGCGTCCCGACATCTCGCCCATCGCGCCGCGCATCACGATCGTGAAGATCGACCCCGAGAAGATCGGCAAGCTCATTGGCCCGGGCGGCAAGACCATCCGCGGCATCCAGGAGAGCACCGGCGCCAAGATCGATGTCGAGGAGGACGGAACCGTCTTCATCGCGTCGGCCGACGCGCAGAAGGCCGCCATGGCCAAGGCCGCGGTCGAGGCGCTCGGCGCCGAGATCATGGTCGGCGCGGTCTACACGGGCAAGGTCGTCGCCATCAAGGAGTTCGGTTGCTTCGTCGAGCTCGCTGCGGGCACCGACGGCATGTGCCACGTGAGCGAGCTCGCCCACGGCTATGTCAAGAAGGTCGACGAGGTGGTGAAGGTTGGCGACGTGGTGACCGTCAAGGTCATCAACATCGACGACAACGGCCGCATCAAGCTGTCGCGCAAGGCCATGCTCCCCGCTCCCGAGGCCTCGGCCAAGGGCTGAGCCCGCGACGAGTGGTTTCGACCAGAAGGTGCGCCAGCACCAAGGCTTGGGACCGATCGGGCACCACCATCCTCTGCAGAACTTCGGGAGCGCCGCACGGCGCTCCCGATTTGTTTTTCGCCGTTTCCGCAGTCAACTTTGCGTTGCGCTTGCACCGTTTCCCATCCGACCGCACAATGCTTCGCGCGGAACGCGTCTCCGCAGCAGGACGAAACCACACGGGGCCTCGGCCCCCGAGGCGTGCGCCTCGAACTTGGAGCTCGGTGATGGCTGGTGCACAGACACTCGTTGATGTCGAAGGGGTCGTCAAGTGGTTCGACGCCCGCAAGGGGTTCGGCTTCATCGTCGGACCCGAAGGCCAAGACATCTTCGTCCACTTCTCGGTGATCGAGCAGTCCGAGGGCTTCCGTGCCCTGCGTGACGGCGAGCGCGTCACCTACTCCGCCGCCGATGGCGACAAGGGCTGGTCGGCAACCAAGGCCAGGAGCCTTGGCAGCCGCGTGCCTCCCGCCGAGAGGCCAGGCAACCGCGCGCGCGTCGCCGAGTGATGCCTGCGCGGCCGCTGCACGCAGCGGTCGCCTCTCCGTTTGGGATGTACACGCATGGAGTGGGGCTCCTTCACCCTCGGACTTGCGGCGGGCGGTGCGTCTGCGCTGCTGCTGACAGCCTCGCTCATCACGCGTCGCCTGGTTCGCCTGCGTGCCGCCGAGCAGCGCGCGCTGCGTCAGGAACGGCTCGCGGAACTGGGCGCGCTCACCGGTGGACTCGCGCACGAGATCAAGAATCCGCTCTCAACCATCGGGCTCAACGTCCAGCTCGCCAGCGAGGCGATCAGCGACTCGCAGCTCCCCGAGGATGACAAGGCGACGCTGGTGCGGCGCGTGGAGACGGTGAGCCGCGAGGCCACCCGTCTCGCAAACATCCTCAACGACTTCCTCCGCTTCGCGGGCCGCATCAAGCTCGCGCCCATCGAGTCCGATGCGCGAGAGGTGGTGGAGGAACTCGTCGACTTCTACCGACCGCAATGCGAACTGCACCGTGTCGTGCTGCGCGCCGACCTCCCCGCGGCACCGGCACGCGCGCGATTCGACCCCGCGCTCCTCAAGCAGGCGCTGCTCAACCTGCTCATCAACGCCACGCAGGCGATGTCGGGACCACCCGCTGCGGCGGGCGATGCTCCCACGCGCGAACTCCTGGTGCGCATCGGCGTGCTCCCGGACGAACTCGTCATCCATGTGATCGACACCGGACCGGGCATTCCCGCCGACAAGCACGCGGAGATCTTCCGCCCCTACGTCACGGGCCGCAAGGGCGGCTCGGGGCTTGGCCTCGCCGTCACGCGCCGCATCGTCGAGGAGCACGGCGGCCGCATCGATCTCTACAGCGAGCGCGGCAAGGGAAGCGACTTCGTGATCCGACTTCCCATCGAGGGTCCCCGCGACGTCCAATCGGGCGATGCAGACGACGATGCCGCTCGGAAGACCATCCTCGACCGTCTCTTCAAGCGGGCGAACCTTGCATCCGCGAGCTCGGCACAGGCCGCGGCGCCGCCCCAGCACTCCACGCGCGACGGCTGACCGCACCGGTCACTCGAGCCAGTCCTTCGCCTTCAGCCGCTCCGGCACGTAGGTCTCGGAGACGTAGGAGATGTCCTTGGTGATGAGCGACTCGACCTCCATCTTGAAGCCGTTCGCCAGCATCGCATCGATCTCCCTCTGCCAGCCCCTGTGGCCCTCGAACCACGGATAGGCGGCGATCTCCCGCGCGCGCTTGATGTCGTTGTCGGTGAGGTCGATCTTGACCGCCTCATCAAGGCCGCACTGGCGGTAGTCCTTGGCGCGAATGCCCAGGAACTTCGCCTCGGGAATGGCAAGCCGCGTGCTCTCGAACGCCAGCGAGATCGAGCCCTGCTTGATCACGCTGTAGATGTAGTGACCCCATGGATCGTTGTCGAGCACGCAGACGATGGGCAGCCCGAGCTCCTGGTTGAGCCGCTGCAGCAGCCGCCGGCACCCGCGCGGCGGCTGGCCCGCGCCATGGGTGAGGATGCAGTTGTGCTTCTCCCAGAAGCGGTCCTCGTTGAAGCGGTTCCACACCGTGCCCTTCTCGACGTGCAGGACGAACTTCGCCTCGCACTTCTTGAACTGGATGACGTCGGGCTCCACGATCGACGGCATGGCGTATCCGCCCGAACCCATCCTGCGGCAATCGATCTCATCGCCCTTGTCGACGATGGTGATGTTGCCCACCATCGAGCCGCGGTTCTCCGCGAAGATGTGCAGCTCCTCGCGCAGCGCCGCGAGCAGCACCTCGAGATCCTCGAGGATCGGGTCCGACTCATCCTGCGTGTCGAAGGTGTTCTCCTTCGTTCCCGCCACGGTGTGCTTCGCCTTGTAGAACACGCCACGGAGGCTGCTGGTCTTTCCCGCGGCGATCAGGTCCTGGATGGTGCTGGCGTGCAGCATGGTCTGCATGAACTGCTTCGCGGTCTTCAGGTCGAAGAGCGGCCGCTCCGCAGTGCCCTCGCCCATCTCCAGAATGCCGCGCTTCTTGTTCCAGATCGTGTTCGACTTGGTGCGCGTCGGGATCTCGACGACCGGCTCGCGCCCGGCGAGCGCCCGCTTCACGATGTCGAGCGCAAGGTCCTCGATCTTCCGCTGCGTGCGCGCGTCGCGCTCCTTCACACTGCCCGTGGAAGCCTTCGCGCCCGCGGCGGCCTGCTGCTGGTTCGACTTCTTTGCCATATCTGCTGGTGTCCGTTTCTCGGGTCCCGGAGGGGACCATGACTCGATTCAACTGACGCGATTGCCGTCCGACGGCACCCTGAGCGGAAACGTGCCGATCAGAAGAGCTTGGGGTCATCGTCATCGACCGCCCGCGCGCGCTTCGGCGACTCGGAATCCGCGCGCGCCAGGTCCTTCTTGGTCCTGATCACGGGGCCCGCACCCTTGGAAGCCTTCGCGGCAGGCGATGCCTGCACCTCGGGCGCCGGCTTTGCCGAGCCCTTCCCAGGCACCGTTGCATCGAACTGCAGCGGTGCCACCGGAGCCGCCTGCTCGATGGGCGCGATCGCGCTCTGCACGATGATCACGCCGTCGTCATCGAAGTCGTCCTCTTCCTGCCTGCGCACCTTGCCATCCTCGTCGAGCTCCTGGTCCGCGACAGCGGTCTTGCGGCGCGCCTGGTCGAGCAGCGCCTCGTACAGCCTGCGCGTCTCCTCACCGGTGATGGCGTTGAGCGCCTTGGAGATCTCGCCGATGTAGCGCTCGAACACATCGCGCCGCTCGCTCTCGCGACGCATCTTCTGCCGCTTGCGGAGGTAGGTGCCGAGCTTCCGTCCGCACTCCATGAGCGCGAGCTTCATCTCCTTGCGAATCTCGTCGTAGTCGGCGATCGCCTCCTTCGACTCGCTGGTGAACGGCACCCACACGCTGGCCATGTGGATCATCACCACGAGCGGACCAACCGGCAGGCTGCCCCGCGGCTGCTGCAGCTGGTAGTTCTTCCACGGCGTCTCCTCCACAGCCTTGAAGCTCGAGCAGGCGCTCTGCTGGAAGAGCAGCGGCACGCGGTTGGCGAAGCGGATCACCCGCGCGGCCTGGTCCGCGGGCAGGTCGCCGCCGAAGGCGATGGCCGCCTCGATCTGGAACGGTCGTCCACGGTAGACCGCCGCCTCGCGCGTCGACGCGGCGTAGAACTCGGCCTTCACTCCCTTGAGCAGTCCCGCAAGCAGCTGCCGCACGCCGATCGGCGCCAGGCAGTCGGTGGGAGGCGGCGCGAGCTTCTCGTCCTCGAACACCTTGAAGAGCTTCTCCACCTGCGGGGGCTCGATGTCGGCCGCCTTGGCGCGGCTCGAGACGCCGATCGCGGAGCAGAACTTCGACGCCGTCGACGCCGAGACGCGGCAGAAGCGCGTCTGCAGGAACTCGTACAGCGTGCCCTTCTCGCTGGCCTCGTAGTCCTTGATCATCTGCAGGAGGATGCCCAGCTCGATGCCCTTCGGGTGCGGCTGGATCTCCTTCGTCTCCGGCGGCAACTCGTCGACACCCCGCGGGAACACGGTCACGCCGCCGGTCTCGGTGGTCTGCGCCGGCGCCTCGCCCTTGGACCGCTCGGCCGCCGCCGAACTCGTTCCCGGCAGCATGTCGTCGGCTTCATCCTGGGTGATGCGCGAAGGCGGCACGAACACGACGCGCGCATGCGGGTTGGCGATCGCGGTGAGCTCGAGGAACTCGTCGACCGATCCACGCCCCTTCTGGTACTTGCCCTTGAGCTCGATCGACACGCTCGTGCCGGTCACGAACGAGTCGGGCGAGAGGAACACGCCTTCCTGCGAGAGCTGCCGCGTGCCCCCCGACAGCGTCCGGAACCGCTCGGGCGGGAAGTCCTTCGACTCCCGATCGAGCGTCACCTCGGCGCGGTTGGTCTTGGTGTTCATCGCCAGCTCGATGTGGTGGGCCGGCTGCTTCGCGCTGGGCTTGGTGTGGATCACCATCGGCTTGCCGGTGGTGATGAGGCCGTTCATGCCCGCCGCCGAAATGCCGATGCCCTGCTGACCGCGCGACATCTTCAGCCGGTGGAACTTCGATCCGTAGAGGAGACGCCCGAAGATGTTCTCCACCTGCTTGCGGACGATGCCCGGACCGTTGTCGACGATGGTGACGCGGTAGTTCGACTCCTTGGCGGTCGCGGGGCGCTTCGGATCGAGGTCCTCGATGATCACCGCGATGTCGGGCAGGATCCCCGCCTCTTCGCACGCGTCCAGCGAGTTGTCGACCGCCTCCTTGACCGTGGTGAGGAGCGACTTGCGGGGGTTGTCGAAGCCGAGCAGATGGCGGTTCTTGACAAAGAACTCGCTCACCGAGACTTCCTTCTGCCGCGCCGACATCTCCTCGGCCGTCGCGCCACGGCGCTTCCCGTCCGGATTGGGCTTCCGTTCCTTCACTACGGTCTCCATGTGCTTCTCCGAGGGCGTTCCATCGCCCAGTTGCATCGCGCGAGAGTAGCGGAAGAACCGTCGTCGGACGGCGGACCTCACGCTCTTCCCGCGAGACCGCGTGATTTCTCCCTTCCCTTGCGCCGCCCGCTATACTCTCCGCCCTTCCGCGGACCCCGTTCGTCCGATCCCGCCAGTCATCCGCTCAATGCACGGAGCATCCACATGGAAACCACCCTGATCATCCTCAAGCCTGATGCCGTCCAGCGCGGCCTGATGGGCCGCATCATCACCCGCTTCGAGGAGAAGGGCCTGCAGATCGTGGGCGCCAAGCTCATGCAGATCTCTCCCGAACTCACCGCCACCCACTACAAGGACCACCAAGGCAAGCCGTTCTACAACGGACTCGTGGGCTTCATGACCAGCTCGCCCGTCCTCGTGATGGCCGTTCGCGGAATCGGTGCGATCACCATCGCCCGTTCCATGATGGGTGCGACCTTCGGGTCCAAGGCGGCCGCCGGTACCATCCGCGGCGACTTCGGCGTGTCGAACTCGTTCAACCTGATCCACGGCTCCGACAGCCCCGAAGCCGCTGCCCGCGAGCTCGGCCTGTTCTTCAAGGCAGGCGAGGTGCTTGACTTCGCGCGCGCAGGCGACCGCTGGGTGTACGACGCGAGCTCCGGCAAGCCCGAGTGAGTGCTCCGACATTCTGTCCGAAAGCGCGACGGATCTGAAAGATCCGTCGCGCTTTTTTTCTCGGACCCACAGCCGCTGGAAGATACGGCGGCTGGAGCGACCTTTCCGCCGCGGCAACGCGCGCCCGCGTGTCCGGACCCAATCCAACCCGTCGGGTGAATCAGGAAACCTTCCGCTGCGTATGCACCCTGAGGCCGATCTACTGTGGGCGCCTCACTTCCGAACGAAGCAGGCACGCAACGGACAGGAAAGCCATTGGTTGAATCGGAAGTCGGGACGATTCGAAGTCCACTTCGAAACCACCGTCAGCAGATTTCGAACTTTCGGGCGGCCACGGGCGTTTACTCCTTGTCCAAGGTAACGCATCGTCCGTTCTCCACGGAGAGTCGGGGTTTAGGGCGGCGCATCGGCGCCGCGCGTGACTTTCTCCGAACCGACCTTCGACCAATCAGACTCTGGATTCATGGAGGGTTCAACATGCGACAGTCAGCTCCTTCGACAACCCTGCGACTTGGCTCTGATTCACCACTGGCGCGTGCGCGCAAGCGCAGGGTGGTGCCCGTCCTCGACCGCATGGGGTCTGAACGTGCCGCCGTGCACGCCCGCGAGGGCCTCATGTCGCAGGAATCAACTGCGCAAGCTTCTGTCCCCACGGATTTTACGAGTCGAACGCTCCTTGGCGGCCTCACGCCGCTCGCGCACCTCGAGGAAGCACTCCTCCGCAAGATCCTGTCGGAGCCCATGGACTACATCGACCACCCTGAGTATCACCTGCCTGGGGCGGCCGAGCGCATCTATGGCGTTGCGGAGATCACCCGACCGGACGTCACGTGGTATCGGCCACTGATGGATGACTTTATCTCCACACGCAGCAAGGGCTTACGTACTCCGAAGGCGCAATCCTCGGTACTCCTGACGGGTGCCCAGGAGCGCGTGCTCTTCATGAAGTACAACTTCGCGCGTTTCAGCATCTCCGAGATCCAGAAACTGGTCGCCTCCAGGGCCCCCACCCTCGCCGAGTCGCGCGAGATCCTGCGCTGGCACGCCATCGCCAGCCAGTACCGCGAACAGCTCGCAGAAACGAACCTCGCGCTTGTGCTCGCCATGGCAAAGCGTGTTCGGCTGTCGGAGATCGATTTCGCCGACCTCATCGGTGAGGGCAACATGGCCCTTATGCGTTCCGTCGACAAGTTCGACTGCGGCCGCGGCTTCAAGTTCTCCACCTACGCGTGCCGGGCCATCCTCAAGGCGTTCAGTCGGCATGGCATCAAGGTCACGACGCAGAAGAAGCGCTTCGGTGCCGAGTACGACCCGGCCCTGGAGAAGTCCAACCACCTCGAGACGGTGCGTGCCACCCACGAGCGCGAGTGTGCCGACGAGGTCCGCCACATCGTGGCGTCCAACAAGGCGGATCTGTCCGACATCGAGATCAAGGTCATCAGCCATCGCTTTGGCCTCGACGTGGCCCTGGCGCTCGACCAAGGAACATCGTCGGTCGCCGCCTCCGTTCCACCCGAACCCCTGACGCTCGAGCAGGTGGGTCAGGTGATCGGTGTGACCAAGGAGCGGGTGCGTCAGATCCAAAACAAGGCGCTGGAAAAGATCAAGTCGGCCCTGCAAGCGGCGAACCCCGATGCCGCCGGCGAAATGGCGGCGGACCTCGCGGCGCGTCAGGGTCGGACGCTGCTTCCGAGCAACTGAAGCCCGTGCAACGAGTCAGCGCGGCCATCCTGAAAACAGACGTCAAATCACCCGTCAAACAACCACGGGGCGCGCGGAAACAGCCATCAGCCGCGCGCCCTGTGGCCTTTCAGGGCCCCGCCCTCCCGCTACACTTCGGCCCCACGCAGGCTTCGTCCCGAAGAGCAACGAGAGGTTCCCGTGAGCAACACGATCGTGAGCAGCAAGGTCTTTGACTCCCCCCAGGCAGCGTTGGCCGGATTGGCCCGCGACGGCATCACGGTCGCGGTGGGCGGGTTCGGACTCTGCGGCATCCCCGAGCAGCTCATCCTGGCGCTGCGGGACTCGGGTGCAAAGGGGCTGACCGCGATCAGCAACAACGCCGGAGTCGACGACTGGGGCCTCGGACTGCTGCTCAAGACGCGGCAGATCCGCAAGATGGTCTCGAGCTACGTTGGCGAGAACGCCGAGTTCGAGCGGCAGTTCATGTCGGGCGAGCTGGAGCTGGAGTTCAACCCCCAGGGAACGCTGGCAGAGCGCATGCGGGCCGGCGGCGCGGGCATCGGGGGCTTCTTCACCAAGACGGGCGTGGGCACCGTGGTCGCGGAAGGCAAGGAAACCAAGGAATTCGACGGCGAGACCTATGTGCTGGAGCGTGGCATCCGCGCCGACCTCTCGCTCGTCAAGGCGTGGAAGGCCGACACCAGCGGCAATCTGGTCTTCCGTAAGACCGCCCGCAACTTCAATCCCATGGTCGCCATGTGTGGCAAGGCCTGTGTGGCCGAGGTGGAGGAGCTCGTACCCACCGGCGCACTGGACCCCGACCAGATCCACACACCAGGGATCTATGTCGACCGCATCGTCCAAACGGTTTCGGAGAATCGGATCGAGCAACGAACCGTCCAGGCCCGTTGAGCGCTTGGCCCATCGCAGGCGCAGGGCCCGGTGCGCAGACGCGCGGTGATGCCCCCGTTCGACGGGATTTCCGCGCAGCAGCCTGGGTTGACCATCCAGTCCGCGTTATAGGACGACCTCGATCACCACGTGCGCGTTTTGGCGGCGTTGTGGAGGAGCGGTCGCTTTCGGTCGATCAACCCTCCGTTCGAAGGGTTGGCCGATCCCGGTCCAAACATGGCATCGAACCCGACCCGGAACCGCGCGATCGCGGTCCGTGCCTGGGTTGCGTGTGCAGCAGACTCGAAAGGAACTTGACGCGCCCACCTTCCCACATCGACCGCGAGACAACACCCAAGGATCGCCACTGATCGTTCGCGAACATCGCGAAATGGGCAACGGCTCCGATCCGATGTGGAACAATGCTAGCCCCTCCCGCGCGACGGCGCTGCGGGTGGCGCGCACCACGACGCCCCAGACACCGCGATGCGAGTGAGATGGGCTTCACCGTCAGGAGTTGCATGTGATTCGTCTGAACAACCGACCCACCGCGTCCCTCCTCCGCTCCCGATTCGCCAGCGCTGTGCTCGCCGCCGGCCTTGCTTTTACGGTGGTCCCGACCTCAGTCGCCAACGCCCAGGTCCCCCGCGGTGGCATGGCTGCGCTGTTCGTGCCCGACTTCCTGCCGCGCGACTTGCCCGTCTTCGTGGACTCGCTCGGCCTCGAGGAGTGGCAGAGGCCGATCATGGAGACCCTGCTCGACGACTACCAGACGACCTTCAACACGGCCGCCGATGGCGTGCGCGCCAGCATGGGTCAGTTCAAGGATGTCGCCGCCAACACCCCGCCCGACAAGGTGGTCGAGATGATCACCCGTCCGCTGGTGTCGTGGGGTGATGAGAAGAAGCGCCTCCGCAGCGAGTTCCTCGAGAGCGTCAAGTCGCAGCTGAGCGACGTCCAGGCCGAGCAGTGGCCCCGCCTCGAGCGCGCGCTGCGCCGCGAGAAGGCGTTGCCGAACGGCGAGCTCTCTGGCGAGTCGCTCAACCTCCTGCTGATCGCACGCGAGACGGACGTACCACCGGCCGTCGCCGATGCCGCCATGGCTGCAATCGAGGAGTACGAGGTCAAGCTTGACGAGGCGCTCGCCGCCCGCGAGCAGGAGCTCGAGTCGACCATCTCCGCCAAACTGAGCGCCATGGGTCCGAACGACACCTCGCGGCTCCTCTCCATCGACGAGCGCATCATGCAGCGCCGCGTCGCGGTCCGCGCCGTCCAGGAACAGAGCATGGCCACCATCCGCGACGCGCTCGGCTCCGAGTACGGATCCGCGTTCGAGAAGCGCGCGCTGCGGCGGGCCTACCCCGCGGTGTACGGCCCCGATCCCATCAGCCCGCTGTTTGATGCGGCGTTGGCGCTTCCGAACCTCGACGATTCGCAGAAGTCCCAGCTGCAGGCGCTGCGCACGCGCTTCGAGAGCGATCATGGCGCACTGCAGGCGCGATACGTCGATGCGATCCGCAGCAGCGAGCCCACCGAGCCCCGCCGCCGCGTGGAGGCCCTCAACCGCAAGGCTGCAGGCGGAAGCGTCAAGCCCGTCGAGTCACCCGAGATCGACGCGGTCAAGTCGGATCGCAACGACCTCTACACGCGCTACCGCGGCGAGATCGCCCAGATCCTCAACGATGAGCAGAAGGAACTGGTCCCTGGATTCGGAAAGCCGGGCGCCGACCTTCCCGCGGGACAGAAGTACAACGACGCGGTCCACCTCGGAACCGGCAAGGGTGATGGCGGCGCAGCACCCGGCAAGGGCGGCGTTGGCGCTCCTTCGCTCGGCGAGGAGACCCTCGATCCATCGAAGAAGCCCGCGGATGGTGGCAAGAACGACACCACGCCCGACGTTCCACGACCTGCCAAGAACCCGAAGGCGCCCGGCTAAACCGCCGCCCACGCGGGACCAAGGGTCTCGACGACGCACGGACGCAACGCGAGCGAGAGGAACTGATCGTGATTGGAAGCAACGGAACGACGACAGTCACCGAGATCTCGGCACCCGTCAAGGACGCACGTGCCGCTGCGACGCCCGCATCCCAGGATGCCGGGGTGCGCGAGCGCTGCGCCATGCTGGGGATCGAGTGGCTCGACAAGGCGCCGACTTCCGATCCCGCCGCCGCCGAGCTGCTGGCTCCTGAACTGGCGGTGCGGTTGGGCGCCGTGCCTGTGTCCATGGACGGTAACCGTCTGCTCGTGGCCATGCTCGACCCGCTCGACACGGCCGCGGTCGACGAGATCGGCGCGGTCACCTCGAGGACGATCCGCCGCGTGGGCCTGGAGGCCCCCGCCTTCCGCGAGCTCATGCGCGACCGCTACGGCACCACCGCAGCGCGCATGGCCGAGACACTCGCGTCGGACGGCGGACTCGCCGCGACTCCCGACAACGAGCACAATCTCGACGCCATCGAGGCGGACGACGTCCACCGGATGGCGGAGCAGCCCACGCTCATCAACCTGGTGAACCTCATCCTCCTCGAGGCGATCCAGAGCCGCACCAGCGACGTGCACGTGGAGCCCTTCGAGAGCGAGCTGCGCGTCAAGTACCGCATCGACGGCGTGCTTGTCTCGCAGCCGCAGCCACCCAAGCACCTGCAGGCCGCGCTCATCGGCCGCATCAAGATCATGGCGGGCATGAACATCGCCGAGCGCTATGTGCCGCAGGACGGCCACATCACGCTCCGCTTCGAGGGCCGCAAGGTCGACATCCGCGTGTCGACCGTTCCGACCCTCTACGGCGAGTCGGTGGTCATGCGTATCCTCGACAAGAGCTCGCTGCCGCTCGATCTCAAGAGCCTCGGCATGAGCGAGCCGCACCGCGCGGTCGTCGACCGCATGATCGAGAAGCCGCACGGCCTGGTGCTCGTCACCGGCCCGACCGGCTCGGGCAAGACGACCACGCTGTACGCGGCGCTGTCGAAGCTCTACGACCCGCGCAAGAAGATCATCACCATCGAGGATCCCGTCGAGTACGAGCTCAACGGCATCAACCAGATCCCCGTGAACGCCAAGCGCGGACTGAGCTTCGCCACCGGCCTCCGCGCCATCCTGCGCCAGGATCCCGACATCGTGTTCGTCGGTGAGATCCGCGATACCGAGACCGCCGACATCGCCATCCGCTCGGCGCTCACCGGCCACTTGATCTTCTCGACGCTGCACACCAACGACGCGATCTCCTCGGTCGGCCGTCTCGTGGACATGGGCGCGGAGCCATATCTGGCCGCGAGCGTGCTCGAAGGCCTGCTCGCGCAGCGCCTGGGCCGACGCCTGTGCGTGCAGTGCAAGGAGCGCCGTCCCATCAGCGAGGACACGCTCAACCGCCTCACGCCCGAGGAGCGCGCCCGTCTCGGCGGCTTCCAGAACGTGGGCCGCGGCTGCGACAAGTGCGGCAACAGCGGTTTCCGCGGGCGGCTCGGCTTCTTCGAGATCGTGCGCATCGGCACCGGCCTGCGCGCCGCCATCGCGCAGAACCGACCCGTGCACGAGCTCAAGGAGCTCCTCGACGGCGACTTCATCAACATGCGCGAAGACGGCATGCGCAAGGTCGCCGAGGGCATCACCACCGTCGAGGAAGTGCTCCGCGCGACCCAGGACGTCGAGGACTTCTCGGAAGACCTCAAGAAGAAGAAGGGCTGACCTGAGCGATGCCGTCGTTCCGCTACCAAGCCCTCGCCGCCGATGGAGCCATGCAGAATGGCTCGATCGTGGCACCCGACCGCGTGACGGCGATGCGCCTCATCCAGCAGAAGGGCGAGACGCCCCTCGATGTGGTGATGAGCGAGGCCGATGCAGCGGCTGCCGCGGGCGGAAGGGTCGCGCGCCCGACCATCTCGCGATCCGAGCTCGCCGACCTCGTGCGCGAGCTCGCCACGGCGCTCGAGGCGGGCCTGCCGCTCATGCAGGCGCTCAAGACGGTGCGCCGCCAGGCCGCGCACAGGAACATGCAGGCGATCCTCGACTTCATCATCGAGCGCGTGGAGGCCGGCGTGCCGTTCCACACCGCCGCGAAGGAGTATGGACCGCCGTTCGACGACATGACCACGGGCATGCTGCGCGCAGCCGATGCGTCGGGCCGCACCTCGGAGATCATGCACCAGCTCGCCGACCTCCTCGAGCGCTCGGTGGAGTTGCGGCGCGAAGTCGTTGGCGCGGTCGTCTATCCGCTCATGATCGCCGGGCTGATCGCGGTCAGCGTGGTCGTCCTCATCGGATTCGTCCTGCCGCGAGTGATGAAGCCCATCCTCCAGGCCAACCTCGAACTGCCCCTGCCCACGGTCATCCTGATGTCGATCTCCGACTTCGTGGCCTCGTGGTGGCTGGTGATGCTGGCGGCGATCCTGCTGGCCGTGGTCGGTTGGCGCAACTGGCTCGCCAAGCCCGACAACCGGCTGCGGTTCGACACGTTCCTCATCGGCCTTCCCGTGGTCGGCCGGCTGGTGCGCGACATCGCCGTCGCCCGCTTCACGCGCACGCTCGGCACGCTCGTCTCCGCGGGTATCCCGATCCTCAGCGCGCTGCGCATCGTGCGCGACACGCTCGGCAACCAGGCGCTCATGCAGGCCATCGACCAGGTGTCCGACAAGGTCTCGACCGGCCAGTCGCTGGCGGATCCCCTCGAGCGCAGCGGACACTTCCCGCCGCTCCTGGTGCAGATCGTGAACATCGGCGAGCGCTCGGGCCGCCTGGAGCAGATGCTGCTGCACGCCGCGGGCTCGTTCGACCGCCAGGTCAACAACTCGCTCAAGCTCTTCACCCGCATCCTCCCGACGATCCTGCTCGTCGTGATGGCGCTCATCGCGAGCTTCGTGCTTGCAGCGATCCTCCTTCCGATCATCGAACTGCAGAAGGCCGCCGGCGCGTAAGGATGCGCACCCGACAGACTCCGCCAAGGACACAGGAGAGAACCATGCTTGCCCACACCAACCGTCGCTCCAATCGCCGTCTTCGCCGTGGCTTCAGCCTCATCGAGGTCATCGTGGCCGTGACGATCATCGCGATCTTCGCGGGCATCATCGCCCCGCAGGTGCTCAAGCGCCTCGGCGGCGCCAAGGTCGACCAGGCCCGCACCGAGGCCAATGCCATCGCCACCCAGGTGAAGGCGTACCTCGCGAGCCGCCAGGCCACCTCGCTCGGATCCGACTTCCAGCTCGAGGGACTCATTCCCGAGTACCTCGAGTCGACCGACGACCTGATCGATCCGTGGGGCAACCGCTACGCCATCACCGAGGGCACCAACGGCCGCGACTTCGACATCGTGAGCTACGGCGCCGACGGAACCCCGGGCGGCGAGGGCGAGGCAGCCGACATCACCAACGGACGCGCGCCGCGCAAGACGGAGTGAACCGAACCGTGCAGCGACCCGCCACCGAAGATGCATCCCGGGAGCCGCGCCTCATCAGGCGCGGTTTCTCGCTGCTCGAGGTGGTCGTCGTGAGCATCCTGCTGGCGATCATCAGCGTGATGGCGCTGCCGCGCTTCCTCGCCGTGGCCAAGCAGCGCGAGGAGAAGGCCATCGCGGAGGTCGAGGACCTGCTGCGCATGTTCGCCTTCCGCAACGGCATCGGCTCCCAGCAGATCGGACTGCACTACGACGAGGGGCGGGGCGAGGTCTCCCTCTGGATCCTCGACCTGAATCCCAAGGACCCGGAGGGCCCCCGCGTCTGGCAGCAGGACCGGCTGAGCAACGTGGTCGAGCTGCCGGAAGCGATGGTCGTGGATGGGGCCTCCGCGGACGACATCGAGATGCGCGACGAGATGTGGACCATCACCTCGAATCCCGATGGCAGCCGGCCGCGCATCGCGGTCTCGCTCAAGGGCCGCGAGACATCCGGCGTGGTCGTGCTGGAGAACTATTCAAACGTACCCTTGCGCGCCGACTCCGACGCGGCGCTCGTCCGCCAACCCATCGATCTCGACCGAGAGGGCCGGGCGCTCGACCCCTGGTGAGAGGCAACACGACGCGATGGCAACCGTGCGCATCATTCCCCACACCACTGCTCCGCGGACGCGGACTGGCGCCACACGCGCGCGCAGGGGCTTCGCGCTGATGGACGCGGTGATCGCGGGCGTGCTGCTCGCGATAGGCATGGTGACGGTGCTCTCGGTGGGCGGACAGGCCATGACCATGCAGCGCCGTGGCGAGATCGATGTGCGCGCGGCCAGCGCGCTCGACGACATCCTGTCGGGCGTGCTCACCGAAGGCCCTGAGGCGTACGAGAAGCTCTACCCGCTGAGCGGCGCCTTCGACGCCGGCTCGCCCTATCAGGACTTCCAGTTCATCATCGAGATCGAGCGTGGCGGCGCGGGCGTGCCCGCGCGCGTGCTCGCCCGCGTGATCCACGAGGGTGGGCGCGAGTACTCGGTGGAGACCAGCATCGCAGAGAAGCGCGGCGAGGAAACGGATCCGGTCCGCACTCCCGTAGAACCCATTGATCGAGAGGCTCGACATGCGCAGAAGCAGCAGCAGCGCGACGGAACAGCGGCACCCGCCGAGCAGTGAGACGGCCGCACCGCGTCGCGGCTTCACCATCGTGGAGCTCGTGGTCGCCATCGCGGTCGCCGGAATCGTGGTCGTCACCGTGTCGACCGCCCTCTCGCGCATCGGCAAGACGCGCGATGTCGCTCGCACGCGCCTTGACGCCGTCACGCGCGCCAACGCCGCGCTCGACGCCGTCCGCCGCGACCTGATCTCGACGGTGCGCGACGGCGATCTCTTCTACACCCGTGTGCTGCTCTTCGACGGCACCACCTTCACCCCCTACGGCGCCATGGACCGCGATGAGATCGTGGTGTTCAACAACCGCCTGCGCCCGATGCAGCGCGACGAGTACGCGGGCGAGGGTGGCGAGTACGAGTCGCAGTACCGGATCGAGGACGACCGCGAGGGCAGCGTGCTGTGGATGCGCCGCGACGCGGTGCCCGATGAGAACGGCGAAGGCGGCGGCATGGCGATCCCCTCCGTGGAGGGCGTCGTCGGCCTGCAGATCGAGGCCTACGACGGCGAGGCGTGGTACCCCGATTGGGACTCCGACATCTTCGGACTGCCTTGGGCGCTGCGCGTCACGGTGACCGCCACGGGCGAGTCGGCCGACAACCCATCGTCGGAGCCTGAACTCTCGCTGGTGACGCTGCGCACGCAGATTCCGCTCGACCGCATCGTTCCCCCGCCGCCACCACCGGAGGAGTCGGAGGAGGAGGCGAAGGACGGCGCAGCAGGTGAAGATCCCGCGGCAGCCGGCGCCAATGGCGAGGGAGATCCCAACGCAGACGGTGCTGCCGGTGGCGGCGCTGCGGTCGGTGGCGGTCGCGGTCCGGGCGGCTTGGGCGGCGCGGGCCTGGACGGTGGCGGCGGCATGGGCGGCGGACGCAGGCCGGGCGGAGGACGCGGGCCGGGCGGCGTCGAGGGAATCGACGGCGGTTTTGGCGGTGGCGGCGGCATCAGCGTTCGTCCCAACAACAATCGTCCTGGTCGAGGACGGGGCCAGACGGGGAGCGCCACCATGAGCGGTGGCTCGCGCGGTGGCTTCTCCATGGGCAGCAGGCAGAACCGATGACACGCCATCGCCCCCATCGTCACGCCCGAGGCTCCGTGATCGTGATCGTGATCTGGTCGATCGCGATTGCGGCGGTGATCGTCGGCGCGGCGCAGGTGCTTGCGTTCCGCCAGGCGGCCATGGGGCGCGAGTCGATCGCCAAGGTCGAGGCCAGGTGGGCGGCGCGTGCGGGCATCGAGGAGACGCTCGCCGTGCTCGAGTACCACACCGAGGAACCCGATACGACGACCTCCCGGCAGCTCTACAAGGACCTCGAGCTGGTTGCCGACGGACAACTCGAGTCAGGCGACTGGGAGATCCGCCATGTCGAGGACGGCGTGGAGATCAAGGGACCGCAGGATGAGCATGCCAAGCTCAACGTGAACAACGTCGACCGGCTTGCGCTGCTCGAGCTCGACGGCATGACCATGGACGTGGCCGATGCGATCGTGGACTGGCGGGACACCGACGACACCGCGGGCATGATGGGTGCGGAGTACGACTTCTACGTGAACCGCGACATGGGCTACGAGCCACGCAACGCCCCGTTCCGGTCGATCGCTGAGATGGAGCTGGTGGCGGGTGCCTTCCCGCGCTATGTGCGCGGCGAGGACCAGAACCTCAACGGAAGGCTGGACCCCAACGAGAACGATGGTGGTGCGAGCGATCCGCCCGACGATGCCGATGGGTTCCTCGACGCCGGCTGGTCGGGTGCCCTGACCGCGCGCAGCTCGGGCAGCCTCATCGGCGCCTCGGGTGATCCGCGCGTCAACCTCAAGACGGCGACGCCGGAGGAGATGCAGGAAAGCTTCGGCGTGACGGCCGAGCAGGCGCAGGCCCTGACGGGGTTCGCCAAGGGCCGCAGCGCCAAGCTCGAGATGCTGCTCACGCAGGACCTCGCGACACTCTCCACCGGTGGCGCTGCCACCAACAACGCCCGTGCCGGGACCAGCCGCGGTGCATCCAATAACCAGACGGGTGGCGCACAGACGGGCCGACAGAGCGGCCGCAGTTCGGCGGGCGCACCGGCCGCCACGGGCAACAACAGCCGCATCCAGGCGCTCGACCAGCAGCAATTGAGGCGAATCTTCCAAGAGGGCACACTTGAGGACGGCAGCGCGCCGATTCTCGGCAAGGTCAACCTCAACACCGCCCCGCCATCCGTTCTTCGCGCGCTGCTGCCCGACGATCCGATTACTGCCGACGCGATCCTCTCGCTCCGCAACGCCTCGTCTTCCGGCCTGCTCGCGATCTCGGATCTCCTCGGATCGAATCGCATTTCCCAACAGTCCCTCGCAGCCATCGCACCGTACGTCGATACGCAGAGCTACGTCTTCACCGTCACCAGCCGTGGGCGTTCCGCCACAACCGGCCTCGAGGTTGAAATCACAGCCGTCATCGATCGTTCCACGCTCCCTGCGCGGATCCTGGAGTACAGAGAACAGTGAAGAAGAAGCCCCAGCCCACCACGACGATCGACGAGACGCTTCTGGCCGTCGCGGAGCGTCACGACGACTCCTGGCGCGTACTGCTCGCGCGGCGCGGGGACCGGCCGGCCGTTTTGGCGACCAAGGAGTTCTCCGCGACCGACGAGGCGGGCCTGGCGGCCTGGCTGGACGGGCAGCGGTGCGGTGACCTTCGCATCGTGCTTCCCGCGGCGGCAACCATCGTCCGCTCGGTGCAGATGCCCCTGGCGGCTCCGATGCAGATGCTCGCGGCGCTGCGGCTTCAGGCCGAAGGCATGTTCCTCGGCTCGGTGCCCATCGTGCGCATTGGCCTGGGGATTCTCGAAAGCAAGTCGGACACCGAGCGCCAAGGCCTGATCATGGCGTGGCCCGAGGCGCAGATCGGTGTTCCCGTGGGCCCCAAGCTCGAGCCGATTGCCCGCTATGTCCCGGAGCCCGCGGCCATGCTGGTGCTGGCCTCGGGTGGCCGCCCGGCCATCTCAGCCGACCGCAAGGACGGCTCGATCGCCATCGCGTTGCAGAGCGAGGGCGGTCTGGTGATCCGCGCGACGCGCGAGAACTCGGCGAGCGGCATCGAGGGCGACGAGGCTTGGAACGAAGGTCTTCGCCGAACCCTGGTGGAGTCGGCCCTGAACGCGGGCATCGAGCCTTCGCGTGTGGCGGCCTTTGTGACGGACATGGCCTCATCGGCCGAACGGATCGGCGATCGGGTGGTCATGCTCGACCAGAGCTCCATCGATGCCCTGGGCGCACGCCTCCAGGTGCAGGTGGCCGCGGCTGAAGACGGTCCGGAGTGGTGGCGCAGCTGGGCGATTCCTCTTGCGGCACTGGTCGTCGCCTGCGGACCGCTCGCTGAGCTTTCCCGCATGCGTCGCTTCGAGGAGCGCACCGCGCCGTCGCGCGTCGAGCGCTTCGTCGAGCGGTACTCGCAGCCGTCGCGCGCCCTTCGCGTGGCATCGCTGGCCTTTGCGGTCATGGCGGTCGCCCCGGTCGGCTCCGCCTGGCTGCGGACAAAGGTGCTGGAGTGGAAGATGCCGGAGGCGCCGGCGAAGTTCGAACTGGTGCAGCGCGAGGTGGAGCACCGCATCGCCCTGTACGGCGAGGTCGCGAAGCGCACGCTGCCCGTGACCAAGATCCTCGGCGACCTCGCGTGCTGCACGCCTGACGGCATCGAGATCGAGTCGATCCAGCTTTCCCCCACGCAGGGCGTCACCCTCCGCGGGATCGCCAAGGCCGTGGACGACAAGTCGGCCGCGCAGACGGTGAACGAGATGGCTCGCCTCCTCGATGCCTCGGGTGTGTTCGACAAGACGCACTGGCGCTGGAACCAGCCTGATGGCCGTGGCATCTTCAAGTTCGACATGGACGCGCTCGTGGTGCGACCCACCTACGAGTTCAAGCCCGAAGAGAAGCTCGACTGGTCGGTGAAGACGCTGGCGCAGCGGAAGTACGGAACCGCGGCGGACGACGCCGATGCCAGTTCCTCCGCGTCGGCAGGCGCGGGCGACTCCGTCAACTCCGCGTCGGCGGCCGCCACCAGGCCTGCAGGTACGCCACCGACCGACCGCGTGGCCACGACCGCGGGTACCCCTGCAGGCGATGCCGGCTCAACCGCCGCGCCCTCGCAGCCGACCACCCTCGTGAGCGCCGACGCCAAGTCGGACACTGGCTCCGCTGGCGCTGCCGCACCGACCCCGGCCCGCGGCATTGGACGGCGGGAGACAACGACACCAGGTGCGGAAGCCACCGGAGCCGACGCCGCCAAGCCAGCAGCCACCGCCACCGCGGGATCAGGCGCAGGCTCGGGCGGAGGTCCCGCTGCAACCGCACAGTCCAATACCCGCGTGCCGGATGCCTTCACCGACGAGCAGCTCGCTGCCATGTCGAAGGAAGAGGCGCGAACCCTGCTGTCCGACATCTCCAAGGCCCGGAGGCGCGAAGATCTCGACGCCGACACGCGCAAGCGGCTGCAGGATGACTTCTCGCGCATTCTCGAGCACCTGAGGAAGTGAACCCCATGTCGAACCCATACCACGCCGCTCCTTCGCGCGATCCGTTCGAGCGCGCGCTCCGCTGGTTCGGGGGTCTGCCCCGCGCCGGACGCTGGGGCGTTGCCGCGGGTCTGCTCATGGGAGGCTTTCTGCTGCTCGACAGCGTGATCTGGCCGCTCGCCGACACCTACAACACCCGCGCCGACCGCTATCAGCTGCTCCTCAACAAGGCTGCGGAACGCGCCAACGAACTCCC
>CAIOCH010000558.1 GCA_903856525.1 uncultured bacterium
CCCACCAGAGGGAGCGCCCGCAGGCGCGACCGCCCCAGCCACGGGAGCCGCCGCAGGCGGCGACCGCCCCAATCACGTTGCGAGTGCGGTGCGGATGATGGTGAGCGCCCGCGCGCGTTCGGTGCCTTCGACGGGCTTGCGCGGGGCGCGCACGCGTTCGTCGCCGGTGCGGGTCTCGGACATGACGAGCTTGATGAGCTGCACGAAGTCGGGCACGGTGTCGAGGCGGAGCAGCGGCAGGAACCAGCGGTAGAGCGCGTCGCACGCGGCGACATCCCGCGGATCGTGGGAGCGGGCCAGGTTGAACAGGCGCACGCTCTCCTCGGGGAGCGCGTTGGCGAGCCCCGCGATCCAGCCGCAGCAGCCCATGCGCGCGCCCTCGACGGCGCAGTCGTCGAGGCCGACGAGGGCCCCGACTCCGCGCGTGCGGCCGGAGCTGCCCGCGATGAGCGCCGTCAGCTTGCGCGCGTCGCCGGTCGAGTCCTTGACCGCCACCAGGTTCGCGTGCGCCTCCGCCAGTGCGAAGGTCTGCTCGGCGCTCACATCGACGATATAGGCGGGCGGGTTGTTGTAGAGCATCATCGGCAGCGGCGCAGCGGAGAGCATCGCCTCGAAGTGGGCGCGGTACTCGTGCCAGGGGCCCTTGTGCACGTACGGCGGCAGGATCATGCAGCCGCGCATGCCGATGCGCTCGGCGGCCTCGACCTGGCGCACCGCGTCGCGCGTGGAGGCGGCGGAGATGGTGGCGAAGGCGTTGCCGTGTCCCTCGCTTGCGCCCGCGATGGTGCGCCAGCCCTCGACGCGTTCGTCGAAGGAGAGCGTCTGGCCCTCGCCGAGAGAGCCCGGCCAGACGGTTCCCGTGCAGCCGGCCTGCAGCATGCGGCGCGTGAGGCTCGCGAGGCCCGTGGCGCAGACATCGCCGTTGTCGCGGAACGGCGTGACAAGTGCGGGGATCACGCCGCGGAAGGGCGCGCCAACCTGGTCGGGAGCAGTCATGCGCGCAGGGTATCAAGCGCAGGGAGTATGCTGCGCGCGTGATGCTTGACCTCGACATCCGCCGCTTCGTGGACAGCCACACCGAGGGAGAGCCGACGCGCGTGCTGCTGGCGCCCGACGGGGCTTTTCATCCGTGCACGCTGCCCGAGGTGATCGCCGCGTGGTCGCGCGGTGGTCGTCTGGAGATCCCGCGGGACATGCTCGCGCTTGCCGCCAATCCTCGCGCGGCGGACGCGACGGTGTGCGCACTGGTGTGCCGCCCGTCGGACGCGCGCGCCGTGTGCGGCGTCCTGTTCTGGAATGCCATTGCGCCGCTCGGCATGTGCGGGCACGCGACGGTGGGCCTGGTGCGCACGCTCGCCGACGCTGGATGGCCGCTGCCGCCGCGCATCGCCATCGAGACGCGCGTGGGCACGGTCGACGCGTCGCTGCGGGCCGACGGCCGCGTATCGTTCGCCAATGTGCCCGCGCGGGTGCAGGCGCGCGACGTCGAGGTCGTGCTCGAGCAGGGCGGCGTGGCGCGCGGTGACGTCGCGTGGGGTGGCAACTGGTTCCTGGTCGTGCGCCACGACGGCGCCAAGGGGCGGGCGATGCGCTCCCACGCGGAGGAACTCTCGTACGCGGCGGCGATCCTGCGCGGCATCGAGCGCATGGGGCTGCGCGGCGGCGAGGAGAACGGCGGGCTCATCGACCATGTGCTGCTGCTGTTCCAGCCTGATCGCGCCGACGCCGACGCGCGCAACTTCGTGCTGTGCCCGAACGGCACCTACGACCGCTCGCCGTGCGGCACGGGCACGAGCGCGCTGCTGGCGTCGCTCGCGGCGCGTGGCGAACTCGCCGAGGGCGCGGTGTGGCGGCAGGAATCCGCCATCGGCAGCCTGTTCGAGGCGAGCTATGCGCGCGTCGACGCCGAGCGCGTCGTTCCCACCATCGCGGGACGCGCGTTCGTGACGGCGGAGGGAACCCTGCGCGCGGACGCGGCCGATCCCGCGCGCGGCGGAAGCTGGAG
>CAIOCH010000559.1 GCA_903856525.1 uncultured bacterium
CCCGGCGGCGGAGCCGACGGAGACTGCGGAACGGGTTGTGTGAGCCTTCGATCTGCCCGCGGGCAGGACGGCCAGCCTTCGAACGATCGAAGGCTCACGTCCAACGTTCCGCAGTCTCCGCTGCGCGGCGACTGACGGGCACCCGAGGTTCCCGCAGGCTCACGCACGTCACTCCCGACCAACTCTGCTTCACGGGCACTTCTGGAAGTACACGATCCGAGGCTGGTCGTCGGGGCTGTTGCAGTTGCTGCGGTCGACGCACATCACGTAGCGCGAGTCGTCGAGGATCAGGTCCTTGCGGGTGCCGTCCCAGCGGCCGGTGGTGTCGTCCTGCTTCACCTGGCGCACGCGCAGGTAGACGGTGAAGACATCGCTGCGGGTGGTGACGAGGTTGCCGATGCCCTTGAGCAGAAGATTGAAGTCCTCGGCGTCACCGAGCGGCTCGTCGTGTTCCTTGAAGGGAATCACGGGATCCGGATCGGGCGTGATCGCGCCGAGGATGTCCTCGGGCAGCTGCCGTGGCCGCGGGTTGGTGCGGTCGGTGGCCCACGAGTAGCCGATGTCGTAGTCGCCGAAGCCGCCCACCGCGTAGTCGGCGTACGGGTCGTAGCCGAGCCACCGCGTGGTGTAGCTGGCGCGCAGGCCCGCCGGCACCGTGTCGTCGGGCAGGCGGTTGAGGAGCATCAGCTCGCCCACGGAGGCGAATCCGCGCTCGCCGCGCATGGCGGGGAAGAACCGCGGAAGGTTCGTGGGCAGTGTGGATCCGAGGCCACTGCTGTTGATCTGGCTCGGCGTCAGGCCACGGTCGGCGTAGGTGGGCAGCAGACCCGTGTTGAACGGAGTAGGTGCCCCGAACAGCCCGCGGTCGCGGTACGAGCGGATCATGTCGACGAGGTGCGAGTACGGCGCGCTGCCCTGCGAGTTCTTCGACAGGCGCGTCATCATCGGCATCGCCTGCATCACCTCGGGCAGCGCGGTGTTGATGTTCACCAGGCCGCGCGTGGCGCGACCCGCGTAGCCGCCGGCGAGGCTGTAGCGACGCTCCTCGGCGCGGGCCCGGTCGAACTGGTCGTTGGGGTTACCGTTGACATCGCGGTCAAACGCGTTGCGCCCCGCCCCATCGATCGTGAGACCATCGAACAGCGCCACACCCATCGGCAGCGGTGCGCGCCACGGGAGGTAGCCGCCCACGGGCGTCGGCGGATTGGTGGTCGAGTTCGGATCGAAACGCCCGCCGATCACAGGCGTGCCCGGATCATCGTTCGCCAGCTCGCCCGGCGGACGGATCCACAGACGGTTCGTGTAGATGCCCGTGCCTGGGTAGAACTCGCTGTCGACGTCGTCGTCGAGCATGATCTCCGAGAAGGTACGCACCGTCTCGGGATTGCCGCCCCAGCCCTCGAACACGTGGCCCCAGAGGAACACATCGAGGATCTCGCCGACCTGCTCGAAGTCGGAGTCCCTCTGCGTCATCTGGAACGGAATCTGCGACGCGACGACATTCTGGAACCGCTCCCAGTCGGTCGACTTGGCGCCCTTGTTGCCGATCATCCACTCGAACTGCGAGCCACCGATGTCGGCGACGCCGTGGCAGTCCTGCGGATAGACATCGCCCGGCACGGAGGTCAGTCCGAGCTTGGGCAGGAACGGCATCGGACTGGTGCCCAGCGACGAGATGACCTCGGTGCCACCCGGTGCGATCGCCACCATGTTTGTGAAGAACACGGGCTTACCGCGCAGGTTGCGGCCGAACATGTCCATGAAGGTGTAGTTGACCCAGCGGTTCTGGCCGCTCTGGTCGCCATCGGGGTCGTCGCCGATCTTCCAGCAGTCGCCCTTGAAGGCGTTCGCCTGCGGCGCGCCGATGTTCGACACACCGTCCCACACGCGGTCTGCGCGGGCAGGCTCGGTAGCCATGCTGAACACATAGCGCGGCGAGCGCTCGGTGGCCGAGATCCGCTTCTGCGCGATGGTCACCGCTGGGTCGTCCCACGAGTCGACATCCCACGCCCAGATGCGGCTGGCGCGGCACCAGGTCATGTAGAAGTCGTTCTGGCGGATGCGGATGCCCGAGATGTAGCGGCGGACGGGATTCGGATCCCAGAAGTACTTCTTCTCCGGCGGGATGTACGCGGGATCGGTGAACAGACGGTTGACCGCCTCGTTGAACTTGACCTCGGGGCCGGTCAACTCGTTGTCGAATCGATCGACCACCACCTGCACCGGGCCACCGCCAACGCCCACGGGCGGCACGATGTTGCGGATGATCTGCACCGGCTGCTGATTGGCGTTGGTGTAGCGCGTGTTGGTGGCGCTCGGCTCACCAGGCGCGGTCACGTCGTTCACCGACCAGCTGGTGGTCGCGTCGAACACGAGCGTGCGGTCGAGCGTGTCGACATCGGGGTCGCCGGTCGGTCCCTGCGAGTCGTAGAGCGACGCGTACTCGATCACACCGTCGGCATCGAGGTCGGTCGGCTGCAGAACGGTGCCCTGCATCTCACCCTTCTCGAGATCGAAGAAGTCGAGGATGGCCGCACGGAACGCGCCCGCGGGGTACGAACCCACGGCTCCGGCCTCCACCGCGTAGACGATCGCCGTGCTCGGCTTGCCGAGCGTGGCCGGCGGCAGCACGGGATTCGGACCGTAGCCCGCCGCGATACTGCCCACCGTGAAGTTGAAGGTCTTGCCGTAGAACTCGAGGCGGAAGTCGCCGAGCGAGATGGGCGTGTCGTACGGATTCGCGATCTGCACCGCGATGATGGCCGTGGGCTTGCTCGACGAATCGACGAAGTTCTCGCCGCCGTCGTCGACGTCAGGCGGCAGCTCTTCCTCGCCGGTCGGCGGATCCTCGCCGGGCCAGTCGTTCTCGGTGAAGGTCGACTTGGGATAGACCAGTCCGAAGAAGACCTCCATGATGAAGGGCTGCTTCTCCAGGCCGAGATAGAAGCGGTCCTGGATGTACGGATCCTGCACCGCATCGCTCGTTGGCGGGAAGTAGCCCGCTGGGTCCGCGGCCGGCGCGCTCGGATACAGCGGCCGATCGACCGCCACGCCCGTGGTGCCGATGGTGACCGCCTCGTCGCTGGCCGTGTCGAGGTTGGCGACATAGCTCGCGATCATGCTGCGCGTGCGGCGGAAGTCGTTCTGGGTGTCGCCGTAGTACGACAGGTACACATCCTGCCCCAGCGCGTTCGTCGACTGCGAGGTCAGCGTGCGCTCGAGCAGGCGGACGAGATCGCGCCGCCACTGGAAGGCCACCGCGGGATCGCGCTGCAGCGCGGGGTTGCCCGCGGCGTCGACAAAGGTCGGTCGGCGCAGGTCGACCTTGAAGCGCTGCCGCGACCACTCGTTGAGGTTCGCCTGCTGGAACGCGTTGAAGTTGGGATCGGTGGTGCCCGGGATGTTGCCACCCGGGTTCAGGTAGTTGATCGCGGGGCTGAAGTACGGCGTCACCCAGAGCGCCGGCGGCATGAGTTCGTTGCGGGCGCCGTTGAAGAGCGTGAGCTTGCGGCGGTTGTCGACCAGCAGCTGGCGTGCATCCAGCTGATCGAGGTACTCGTCCGTCTCCTCGCGCTGCGGGCTGGACCGCAGGAACTGGAAGTCGTTCGCCGTGTCGCCGTCGCGCGCGGGGCTGAACAGGCTCACCGCCTGCTC
>CAIOCH010000560.1 GCA_903856525.1 uncultured bacterium
CCATGCTGCAGCCGTCGCCGCAGTCGCAGGGGCTTCGGCGACCACGCGCACCACGGCGGCGGTGAGCTTCTGCGCACCGGAGGCGTCGCTCGACTGCGGGACAAGAACGAATCGCTGCGCGGGGCCGTCCACTCGCTGCGCGGGGCCGTCGACTCGCTGCGCGGGGCCGTCCACTCGCTGCGCGGGGCCGTCCACTCGCTGCGCGGGGCCGTCGACTCGCTGCGCCTGCTCGCGAGACTGCGATGCCATGCGCGCCAGTGCTGCCTCGCGCACGGCGTCCTCGTTCCTGGCGGCGCTTGAGCGCTCGCCGGCCTGCTTCTCGAGAGCGATCGCCATGGCTTGGGCGAGGCGTCGCGTCTTCTCTCGATCAACCTCTGGATCGAATGACCCGCGGGGCTCGCCTGCTTCGGTGACTCCCGACGCGTCGGATGCACCCGAGACGGGGGAACCGTACGCACGTGCCGCCGCTGCACCCCGCGCCAGATCCGATGCCGTTCCCCTCGCCGCTGCATGCGCGCCCGCTTGGGCGCGCTCACCCGACCGCCTGTCGCCCATCGCCTCGGAGCGGGTGCTCCCCGCGCGCGCTCCGTCCGGCCTCGACTCGGGGCGAGGGATGTCCTTGGCGCGCGCCGCGGTGATCTCCACCACCGATCGTCGACCGATGCCGAAGAAGCCGCCGCGCTCGAAAGTCCGCGTATGCAGAATGACCGCATCGGCCCCGAGGTCCGTCTTCACGAACGCCAGTGCCTCCGCCATCGTCCATGCCTGGTAGGTCTTGAGTTTCAACGGGCTGCCCTCCTGGCACCACACCGCGGGATCACCGAGAACGGTCCGCATCACGGCCTGCTCGCACGACCGCGGTTCGCGTCATGCGCCAAGGCCTCCTGCCCTGTGCGTCCGGCACTGCTCCGCTCAGGCAACCCCTGCCGCCGCCGCATGCTGCGTGGCGGAGGCGGAGAGTTGCACGAGTCCGACGCTTTCGAGGTCGGTGCCGCGAACCACCTCGTTGTACCCGAGGACAGCCACGCCCGCAATGTGTGGCTCGAGGATCTGCCGGACCTGCGCCCGCACCGACGGCGACGCAAGGACCACCACCGGCCGACCCACCTCGGCCAGCGGTCGGGCCGTCTCCGCCACGGCGCGCGCGATGCGGTTCGCCAGTTGGGGCGGAATGGTGAAGGTTGTTCCCGCCGCGCTGCGGTCGATGTACCCCGAGATCGTGTCCTCGAGGGCCGGGTCCATGGTCACGCAGCGAAGCCGCGGGCGCCCCCGATCGTCGGCCTCGGTGTACTGCATGCAGATCGCGCGGCGGAGTCCGTTGCGGACGTACTCGACCAGGACATCGTGGTCCTTGGTGTGCGGAATCCACTCCGCCAGCGTCTCGATGATGGTCTCGAGGTCGCGGATCGCCACGCGTTCCCGCAGGAGGGCCTGAAGGATCTTCTGGAGATCGCTCGGCTTGACCACCGAGGGGACCAACTCCTCCACCAGCTTGGGGGTCTTCTGCTTGAGCTGCGCCAGCAGGTTCGAGACCTCCTCGCGGGTGAGCAGCTCGTCGGCGTGGACCCGCACCACCTCGGAGAGGTGGGTGGCGAGCACGCTGGTGGCATCCACCACCGTCCAGTTGGCGCTCTCGGCGCGCTCGCGCATGCCGCGGGCGATCCAGATGGCGTCCAGCCCGAAGGCGGGCTCCTTGGTCTGGATGCCCTCGAGGCGGCCATGCGCCAGCCCCGAGTCCATGGCCATGAGCAGGTCGGGATACACCTTGCCGTTCGCGACGATGGCGCCCCGGATCTTGAGCCGGTACTCGTTGGGATCGAGCTGCATGTTGTCGCGGATGCGCACCGACGGCATCACCAGACCGAGGTCCATGGCGAGCTGACGCCGGATGCCCGCGATGCGCTCCAGGAGGTCGCCCCCCCGTCCCGCGTCCACCAGCCCGACCACCGCGTAGCCGATCTCGAGCTCGAGGGTGTCGACCGTGAGCAACTCCTCGACCTTGGGCGGCTCCACGGGCTTGCGCGCCGCCTCCGTGCGCGCGCGTCTCCGCGGCGGCCGTCTCCTTCTTGGTCTTCCACTGCATGGCGTAGGCCGTGCCACCGAGCACCAGCGCCGCCCCCAGCAGGGGCAACGTGGGCAGCGGCGTGAACGAGAGGAACCCGAGGAAGCCGGCGATCAGGTACAGCGCCGCCGGCTGCGAGGCGAGCTGGTTGGGGATCTCCTCGCCCACCGTCTTGCCGCCACCGGCGCGGGCCACGATGAGGCCCGATGCGATGGCCACCAGAAATGCCGGCAGCTGCGACACCAGGCCGTCGCCGATCGACAGCAGCATGAAGGTCTTCATGGCGTCGGCGGCGTCCCAGCCCAGCTGGAACTTGGCGATGGCGAAGCCGCCGACGATGTTGATGATGGTGATGATGATGCCCGCGATCGCGTCACCGCGCACGAACTTGGAGGCACCGTCCATGGCGCCGTAGAAGTCGGCCTCTCGCGAGATCTCGTCGCGGCGGTCGCGCGCGGTCTTCTCGTCGATCGCGCCTGCGGAGAGGTCCGCGTCGATCGCCATCTGCTTGCCGGGCATGGCGTCGAGGGTGAAGCGGGCCGCGACCTCCGACATGCGGGTGGCGCCCTTGGTGATCACCACGAACTGCACGATGACGAGGATGACGAAGATGATCGCACCCACGACCGCGTTCGAGCCGGCCACGAAGCTGGCGAACGCCTGGATGACATGGCCCGCGGCGGTGCTCGCCTGCTCGGGATCCTTGGTCTCGATCGAGAGGATGAGCCGCGTCGACGCCACGTTGAGCACCAGGCGAAACAGCGTGGTCCCGAGCAGCAGTGCGGGAAAGACGCTGAAATCAAGCGGCTTGCGCATGTAGATCGTCGTCATCAGCACGATGGCGCCGATGGCGATGTTGAGGCAGAGCAGCAGGTCGAGCACCGCCGGGGGCAGCGGCACCACGAGCACGCCCACCAGCAGCAGGAACGACACCGGCACGATCAGGTGGCTGTGACGCGCGATCGTGTGGAAGATCGCGGGAATGCCGTCGGAGTTGGCGGATGGGGTTGCCATGGTCGTTCCTCAGCGGGGCTTCAGGCCACCGCTTTGCCCTTCAGTCGGTAGACGTACGCCAGGATCTCTGCCACGGCCTTGTAGTGGTCGGCGGGGATCTCCTGCCCCACCTTGGACTGCGCGTACAGCGCCCGCGCCAGCGGCTTGCGCTCGACGATCGGGATCGCATGCTTCATGGCGATCTGCCGGATGCGGAATGCGAGGTGGTCGGCGCCCATGGCCACGATGCGCGGCGCCTGCATGGTCGCCGGGTCGTACTGGATCGCCACCGAGATGTGCTCGGGGTTGGTCACGATCACGTCGGCCTTGGGCACCGCGGTCTGCAGGCGCTGCATGGCCACCTGCCGGGCGATCTGCATGCGGCGCTGCTTGATCTTGGGGTCGCCCTCGGACTCCTTCCACTCGTCCTTCACCTGCTGCTTGGTCATGCGCAGGTCGCGCTCGTGCTTGAAGCGCTGCAGTGCGTAGTCGGCGATGCCGAGGATCAGGAGCGCCGCTCCCACCTGCAGGGCGAGCGAGAGGCCGATCGAGCCGATCTGCTCGAAGCCCGCGAGCACCTCGAGACCCGGCAGCATGGCGATCTGCGGCAGCGCCGCCGATGCCAGGTTCCACGCGATCCAGCCCACCACGACGACCTTCAGCAGGTCCATCACGGTCTTGATGGCGCCCTGCGCGCCGAAGATGCGGCCGAAGCCCTTGAGTGGGTCGAGCCGCTCGAACTTGGGCTGCAGAGGCTTGTTGGTGACCATGAACCCGACCTGCCAGAGGTGCGCCAGCACGCCGATGGCCATCGCGCCGAGGACGACGGGCGCCACCGCCAGGCTCGCCTGCACCACCGTCGGCGTGATGTCGACCGCGATGTCCTCGGCGCGCAGCGCGTGCGAGTTGTCGCTCCCCAGGGCCCGCTCCAGGATGACCGCCAGCGAGGCGATCATGGGCTTGATGCTCGCCGAGAGCACCAGCACGGCGCCGAGCAGGAGCAGCGCGTTGGCCGCATCCTGCGAGCGGGCGATGTTGCCCTCCTCGCGCGCCTCGCGGCGGCGCTTGGGGGTCGCGTCCTCCGTGCCTTCACCGAGATCCTCGGCCATGGTGCGCCGCCCTTCCCTCCGTCAGCCGGAGGACTCCACCGCGCCGCTGGCGAGGAGCATCTCCTCGATCGCACCGGCGGTGCCGTCGACCAAGGCCTCGTCGATCGCTGCGAGCGATGCGACGATGACCCCGAGGCCGACGATGATGCGGACGGGAAAGCCGATCGAGAGCACGTTGAGCTGGGGAACGCTCTTGGAGAGGTACCCCATCACCACGGTCTCGAGGCACACGATGGCGAGCAGCGGCGCGGCGACCCGCAGCCCGAGCTCGAAGGCGCCGCGCAGGGCGCCCGTGAAGATGGCGACGGGCGACACATCGGCGTTGCCCGTGATCATGGCGGGAATGGCACCTGCCGGCAGGGATCCGAAGCTCGCCACCACCGACGAGAACATCGACTCGATGCCGCCGAGGGCGATGAAGGTGGCGAGGGCGAGGAAGAACAGGATCTGCTCGAGGGCATCGGACTCGTCGCCGATCGCGGGGTTGTAGAAGCGGGCGAAGCCGAGCCCGATCTGCTGTCCCATCGACAGACCGCCGAACTGCGCGGCGAGCAGCGGCATCGACGCCATGAAGCCGATGAACACGCCGATTCCGAACTCGAGCGCCACCAGCGGCGCCAGCATGGCCAACGATGCCTGCGCGGGAAGCGCCGAGGCGGCCGCCGCGGAGGGATACACCGCAAGCCCGAGGGAGAGCACGAGCAGCGCCTTGATGCGCATGGGGATCGCGGGTGACGAGAGCACCGGCCCCTGCACGGCCAGGCCCGACACCCGCGCGACCACCATCGCGGCGGGGACCAGGTGCTGGGAGAGTGCGTCGATCGAGTTCATGCGTTCCACCGGGCTACGCGCCCGTTGCGGGCGACCATGCGAACATCGCCGCGGAGAAGTCCATCAGCTTGGCCGCGATCCACGACAGCAGCAGGATGGTCACCGCCACCATGGAGAGGATCTTGGGCACGAACACCAGCGTCTGCTCCTGGATCTGGGTGACGGCCTGCAGGATGCTCACCACGAGGCCGACCACGAGACCGACCGCGAGGATCGGCGCGGCGATGGTGAGCATGAGCACGAACGCCTCGCGCACCACATCGAGCGCGTCGGTGCCGGCGGATTGCATCATGGGCTCCATCACGGACCTCCCATCGGGGCCATCACGCCGCTCAGCAGTCCGCCAGCGACCAGCGTCCAGCCGTCGACGAGCACGAACAGCAGCAGCTTGAAGGGCAGCGACACCAGCACGGGCGGAAGCATCATCATGCCCATCGACACGAGCAGGCTCGAGATCACCATGTCGATGACCAGGAACGGCAGGTAGATGCGGAAGCCGATCAGGAACGCCACCTTGAGCTCGCTCAGCACGAACGAGGGCACGAGCGAGAGCATGTCGACGTCGCGCTCCCAGCTCAGCCGCTCGGGCTCGCTGGTGTCGATGCCGCGGTGCTCGAG